>JAOUGG010000885.1 GCA_029857855.1 Acidimicrobiia bacterium
GACATCTTCGTGCTGCCCAGCTTCGCCGAAGGGGTGCCGGTCGTGCTGATGGAGGCCATGGGCGCCGGCCTACCGGTCGTCGCCACCTACGTCGGCGGCATGACCGAGTTGGTGACCGACGAGGCCACGGGCTTCCTCGTCCGCCCCTTCGATCGGGACCAGCTCATCGCTCGTATCGAGCAGTTGATCGATGATCCCGAGCTTCGCCAGCGGATGGGACAAGCCGGCCGATCGGCCGTGCTGGCAGACTTCGTGTCCGCCGCCGAAGCCACCCGCCTGGCCCGGTTGATCACCGATCACCGCTTGGGCGTCGCATCGGCAGTGCGGCCCGAGCTTCCACCGGCATCCGAACCCGACTGACCAAATGAACGGCCGGCGGGCCGACCGCCATCGAGGCCGGCCCTGTCAGGCCAGCGAGTCGAGGATTCGCAGCAGGCTCCGGCCCGCCACCTCGTCGGTGCAGTTGTCCTCGGCGAACCGGAGGGCGGCGGCATCGAGTTCGGCCCGGTAGCCGTCGTCGGTCCACATGGTCTCGATGGCATCGGCCATCGAACGGGAGTCGTACAGGCCGGGGCAGAGCGAGTTCTTCCCATCGAATACGTAGTCTTCGAGACCCGGGCGGTCGGTGATCACCACGGCCCGTCCGTGGCGGAACGTCTCGACGATCGTGACCAGCCCGGCGGTCGTACCTCCGTCGTTGAGCGGCACGACATTGACCCGGGCATGGCGAACGAGGCGACGGATCTCCGGCCGGGTGATCTGCTCCAGGATCTCGACGTTGTCGGGGATCGTCAGCCCGTCGAGGACCCGATCGGAGGCCAGCACGAGCGTGCGGTATCCGAGCGAGCCCACCGCGTCGAAAAAAGTGCCGTAGTCGCGGTATCCGGACCCGGTGGCGAACACGTACGGTTCGTCCTGCCCGTCGGGTTTCTCGGTCTCGACGACGGCCCCGAACTGCAGCGGCACGTAGACGAATCGTTCCGATGGCAGTCCGAGCAGATCGGCGTAGCTCTCTATCTCTCGGGTGGAGTGGACGACGAACCGATCAACCTGGCGGAGGGCGCATCGGGCCATGGACCGGCGCACCGGCGAGGACAGGCCCTCGGTGTTGAAGAACCAGGACACCAGGGCCCGATCAGTGCGACCCGCGGCGAGCAGCGACCCGGTGGCTGCAGCCAGCTGCGGGAAAACGGTGATGATGCCGTCGGACGGTGCCATCGTGGCCCAGCGGGCCTGACGGACCCGATGGCCCCACTCCTTGAACCCGGCGCGCGGCGTTCGGGTCTGATGCCAGTTCCGGTCATGACCGGATCTTGGGATCAGCGCAAACGAATGCCGGTCCGAGTATACGGAGTCGGTGATCCAGCGGTCGTCGACATTCTCGAAGTACGGCGACGCGACTACCCACTTCATGCTGTACGAACACCGCCTCCTTCATCCCGGCAGGGTTGCATGCTTCCCTCTGATGCGGGTCAATGGTACCGCAGTAATCAACACACGCAAGGGACCTTGTCGAAGAGCCCCCGGATGAGAACCCCTGTCGCTCGACCGTTTCACGGCTGCGGTACCAGGGTCGCCGATCCAGAGGCCTGAGTGCGGTCCGCGAGCCGCTGGTAGTAGATCATGGCCACCCAGCTGGCCACGGCCAGGTAGGCCTCGCTGCCCAGCGTCGCCATGACGGCCCCCTGCCAACCCCGACCCGGGATCAGCATCATGTACAGGGCGATCGACACGATTGCCGACGAGACGTAGACGGCGGCCCGCTCGGTGGCCCGGCCCAAACCGAGCAGCCCGTTCATCGACGTACCGCTCAGGGCGAGCAGGGGCAGGAAAAGGAGCAGCCAGGGAACGATCTCGACCGCTTCGGTGAACCGGCCGTTGAGCAGGAGCGCCTGGAGGATCGGAAGCGCCAGATAGAGCGCACCGGAAGTCGCGACGGCGACCACGAACATGAATGCCGTGAGCTTTGCGGCCCGACGGAGGTGGTAGTTGTTGCGGCCGTCCTCGCCTTCGGGCAGGAATCGATGGAACGCCGCCTGGCCGATGACATTGAGCGGGAGCGAACCGAAGAACACCAGGCGGTAGGCGGCGGCGTACAGACCGGCCTGGGCGTCGAAGTTGAACGCCGAGAGCGAGACCTTGTCACCGTCGGCCTGGAGGCTGGCGGCGGCGAGCGGAACCGAGAACACGGCGCTGGTCGTCACCGCGTTTCGTGTCGGCTTGCGTAGCCGCACGTTGTAGCCGTCG
>JAOUGG010000884.1 GCA_029857855.1 Acidimicrobiia bacterium
GCGAGATGTCGATCCGTGCGGCCGGCCGCGGTCCGCAACGAACGATGCCTCCGGTCCGCGGATCAGGGGTCCGGGCTATTGAGGCGTCGCGGGTCTGTACCACCATCTACCGGTGCGGCGTTCGGGCATCGAAATACAGCTTCGGGTGAATGACTCCCGACAATGACTCGGTACGGTGGGCGATCATGGCGGAACGGAAACAACCGGTCCTCTTCATCGCCGGAACGGGTCGAAGCGGCAGCACGCTCCTCGACCGGTTGTTGGGACGGACACCGGGCGTCTTTTCCGCCGGTGAAGTGCGCTACATCTGGAAGAACAGCCTTGTCGACGACCATCTCTGCGGGTGCGGCAACCGGTTCTCCCGCTGCGAACTCTGGTCGTCGATCACGGCCGACGTCCTCGGTCCGGACCGAAGCATGACGCCGCAGGAGATAATCGACGTCAAGTGGTCCATCGATCGCATGCGGTTCATACCCTCGCTCGCCTTGGACGCCATGACCCCTCGACAACGGCTCCGGCTCCAGCGCTACCGGGCGTTGCTCGAGGCGCTCTACCGCTCGATCCGCGACCAGACGAACTGCCGCCTGATCGTGGATTCCAGCAAGGACCCGTCACACGGTTTCGTTCTGGCGACCTCGCCCGAAATCGATCTTCATGTCGTGCACCTGGTACGCGACAGCAGAGCAGTCGCCCATTCGTGGACCCGCCGCAAGCTCGACCCGGCTCGGCGGCGCCGATCGGCGATGATGCCGACCGAGGCGCCGGCTCGAAGTGCGATGATGTGGAACGTGCACAATTCCCTGTCGTCGGGGCTGAGGTCGACGGCCGCCAGCTACCGACGAGTGCGCTATGAGGATGTTGTCGCCGACCCGGACGCGGTTGTCGACGAGGTGCTGGCGCAGTGCGGACTGTCGGGTGCGAACGGTCAGGCGACCAACGGGAGCGTCGAGCTCGGCCTGCAGCACACGATCTCGGGTAACCCCATGAGGTTCGAACGAGGGCCGATCGTGGTGAAGCACGACGACGAGTGGCTGTCGGCCATGAGCGCCAGGGACAAGATGGTGGTGTCGGTTCTGACGACGCCGCTGTTGCTGACCTATGGCTACCCGCTCACTGTCGCCGGTGCGATCCGGCAGGCTGCCGGCCGCTGAAGTACCGCCCTCCGGTCCACCGCGAGACCCGAGCGGCCGCCCGTCACAGCCAAGGCGCGACGGTCGTACTTTCCGAGGTCGAAACGGCACTGGTCGGGTATGGTCATGCAAGCTCGCCCCGTCGCGTCGGCCCAGGGGGCTCGGGTCCGTACCGACGTATTCGTGTTCATCGCCGGAGTTGCGCTCCTGATCGGAGTGCTCGGACTCGACATCGCCGTGTTCGACCGGGGTTTGGCCGAGGAGGGTCCACCGATCTGGTCGGGCGGACATCTCATCCGGATGGTCGTGCTCGCTCTCGGTTCTGCACTGCTCGTCGTCGGCGCTCGCAACCTGGCGACTCGCGGCCTTGCCCGGGCCGAACCTCACGAGAACGCCTCCGAGCAGTGGCTCGCGGCCGCGACCGGTTCGGTTGTGGCGCTGGCGTCGATCGCGTTGTTGTTGGTCGACCCGGAGTTGCTGTCGCAGCTGGTTCGGGAGGATGAGATCGTCGAGTGGGCCTCCGCCGCGTTGGCCTTCGCCGCCGCCGCGGCGTTCGGTGTTGCCGCCCGGCGATTGCGGGGAGAGGCCACAGCACCGGCTCTGGCGGCACTGGTGATGGCCGGAGGGTGTCTGCTGCTGGGGCTGGAGGAGATCTCGTGGTTCCAGCGGGTTCTCGACATCGAGTCGCCGGAGCTCATGGTCAATCGCAACGGGCAGAAGGAGACCAACCTCCACAATTTCGCCACCGGCGCAACGGGAAATCTGTACTACGTGGCCGCCTGCGTCTACCTGGTGCTGATTCCGGCGGCTCTCGGCGACCGCCGCCTGCCGTCTCGTCACCGCTGGCTGCGGGCCGTGATCCCTTCGCGACTGGTGTTGTACGGAAGCGCCACCGCCGCAGGTTTCGTGTATGCGATGTGGAACATCGTCTGGATCCAGGCCACATTCTGGGTGACGCTGACCGCATTGATCGTGGCGGCCCGTGATCGGCGCGACCGGAACATGGCGATCGGACTCGCCGTGGTCACCGCCTTGACGGCCGCGGTGTTCCTGCTGGCCGGCGATTCCATGATCCGCGACTGGGACGACACCGAGATCCGCGAGTTGGTGATACCGT
>JAOUGG010000887.1 GCA_029857855.1 Acidimicrobiia bacterium
CCGCTTCTATCCCATCACCGAGATCAACAACCAGGACGGTATCTGTCTCGAGATCCGGGCGCCGGCCGACATCGGCCTCCGGCTGGCGGGCGAAGCCCGCGACATCGCCACCAGGCTGGCCAACGAGCTCGACGCCGTTGGTGTGTTGGCGGTCGAGATGTTCCTCACGATCAATGGTCTGGTCGTCAACGAGTTGGCGGCCCGTCCTCACAACGCCGGGCATTTCACCATCGAGGGCTGCCCGACGTCACAGTTCGAGAATCATGTCAGGGCCGTGCTTGATCTTCCGCTCGGACCGACCTGGGCCGTGAACCCTGCGGCTGTGACGATGAACGTCCTCGGAGGCCTCGACGGCGTCGATCCGACCCAGCACCTGGGCGACGCCCTTGCGGTGGAGGGGGCTCACATTCACCTGTACGGCAAGCAACCGAGGCCAGGCCGCAAGCTCGGGCACGTCACCGCGTTCGGCGACGACATCGAACAGGCCCGCGAGATGGCCCGCCGGGCCGAGGCGGCGCTTCTCGGCCGTCGACCCTTCCCGTAGCACGGCCCCGCTCGGCGGCTTCGCCGGTTCGGGGCCGTGCTACGGTCTGGATATGGGTAGTGACAACACGGATGCTGCGGGTGCCGGTACGGCCCACAACCCCGATCGGGTGACGGTCGTCGACCATCCACTCGTGGCTCACAAGATCACGATGCTGCGTGATGAAACCACGCCGTCGTCCGCCTTCCGGATGTTGTGCCAGGAGGTCACGCTGCTCACCGCCTACGAGGCCCTGCGTCATCTGCCCGTCCACAACGTTCCCGTCAAAACCCCGGTCGCCGAGACGGAGTCGCCGGTGTTGAGTGGTCTGGCGCCGGCCATCGTCGGCATCCTCCGAGCCGGGCTGGTCATGGTCGAGGCGATCCTCACGCTCATCCCCCACGGTAGGGTCGGCCACCTCGGCCTCTACCGCGACCCGGAGACCCGTCGGCCGGTCGAGTACTACCGCAAGCTCCCCGAGAACATCGACCAGCGGGAGGTCCTGCTGGTCGACCCGATGCTCGCCACCGGCGGATCGGCCGTGCACGCACTCGACATCCTGACCGCCACCGGGGCCTCCGACGTCCGGATGCTGTCGATCATCGGCTGTCCCGAGGGGATCGCCGCCGTCCACGGCAAGCACCCCAACGTGCACATCACCCTGGCCGCACTGGATCCCCGTCTCAACGACCACGCCTACATCGTTCCCGGTCTCGGCGATGCCGGCGACCGGATCTACGGCACGAAGTGACGGTGCCGGGCCATTGAGCGACCAGCCGATCGATTGGGATCTCCTCCGGGCCGAGGCCCGCCGGGCAGCGGCCAACGCCTACGCCCCCTACTCCAACTTCGGGGTCGGCGCCGCGGCCCTCACCGACGCCGGGCGGGTGATCACCGGCTGCAACGTCGAGAACGCCTCCTACGGTCTGACGCTGTGCGCCGAGTGTTCCCTGGTTTCGGCGCTCCACACACAGGGTGGCGGGCGGCTGGTGGCCGTCGCCGTGGTTTCCGGTTCCGGCCGTCCCTGCTCACCGTGTGGGCGGTGCCGACAACTGCTGCTCGAACACGGTGGCGGTGACTGCCTGGTCGACGGTGACGGCACGGTCCGGACCGTCGCCGAACTCCTACCCGGAGGATTTGGGCCCGACCGACTCAACGAGGGCTAGCCGAGTTCGGCCAGGAGGGCCGGCAGTCCTCGAATCGTGGCCAGCGAGCGTGCTCGATCCCCGGTGCAGTCATTCGGCGAGCCGTCGACCACCTGCTCGTGACCCCAGGTGATGCTGTAGGGGATGTGGACCCCGATCGCCCCGATCTCGACCACCGGGGCCACGTCGGAGCGGAGCGAGTTCCCGACCATCACGAACTCGGCGGCCGTAATGCCGCTGCGGGTCAGGACCTCCTGATAGTGATGGGGCGACTTCTCGCTCAGGATCTCCACCCGCTCGAATCGATCGGCCAGCCCCGACTCCGCGATCTTCGACTCCTGGTGGAGCAAATCGCCCTTCGTGATCAGGATCATGCGATGGGCCCGACCCACGGTGTCGAGCACATCGGTGACCCCGTCGATCAGCTCGACCGGATGGGCCATCATCTCCTTGCCCCATTCGACGATCTGGTCGATCGCCCCGGCCGGAATGGAGCCGTCGCTTATCTCGATGGCCGTCTCGATCATCGACAGGATGAACCCCTTCACCCCATAGCCGAAGAGTTCCAGATTGG
>JAOUGG010000113.1 GCA_029857855.1 Acidimicrobiia bacterium
GGACCCAGACCGGAACCATCGCCCCCGAACGGCTCGTCGAGGGCGCCGTGCTCGTCGTTCGGGCGCTGCGGGATCACCCCGAGGTGCGGATCGGTCCGTCAGTCCGCGGGGCGATCGATCTGGTGAAGATGGCCGAGAGCCTGAGCGTCATTCGCTCCCGTCCGACCACCGATCTCGACCTGGGGCTCGACGCCGCCCTCACCGCGCTGTCAGGCCGACTGCAACTCCACGACTCGGCCTCGGTGACCGCCGAGGAGATCGTCGAGGAGGTGTGGCTCCGCATCATGAACGCCCCGGAGCGGCGCCCGAACGGCGACCCGGCGGACGGATCCGGAAACGGCGACGGTGGCCAACAGGAGGGAAAAGCGAGCAGCCGCAGGGCGGCGGCTCCGATCTCGACGACGAGCAGCTAGAAAAGCTCCTCGACGCCGAGCAGACGGCGGACGCCCTGGCCGAGGAGGCCCGGCGCACCACCAGTCGCCGTGAACTTCAGTATCACCCGGCGTTCAACCTGCTGTCGGCCGATGTCGGTCAGCTCGACGAGGAGGCGTTCGACGAACTGTGGGCCGAGGACGCTGACGAGGCTCTGGAAATCCTGGCCATGATGAGCCATGCCACCGACCGGCCGCTGGCCGCCCTGGCCCGACGTCTGGCCGGTCGATTGCTGATCGACTTGACGACAGCCGGGCCGGCTCGTTCCGGCGGGGTCGGCCGCCTGGTTCAACAGCCCGCTCGACCGGACTCTAGCGACATCGACGTCGAAGCGAGTCTCGACGCCATTCACGGGGCCATGGTGGAACGGCGGCGCCCGTCCCTCGACGATCTGACGACGAGAGCATGGGCCCGACCCCAGACCGCGGTCTGCCTGGTCGTCGACCGATCCGGGTCGATGGACGGGTCACGGCTGGCGACGGCGGCGCTGGCCGCGGCGGCCTGCACCTGGCGGGCCCCGGATGATCTGGCCGTGCTCGCGTTCGGTGACCGGGTGCTGACCATCAAGGACCTGGACCGCAAACAACCGCCCGCGTCGGTGGTGACGTCGGTGCTACGCCTGCGGGGACACGGGACAACCGACATCGACCTGGCCCTCAAGGCGGCTCGTCGCCAGCTACTGGCCTCGAACGCCCGTCGCCGGGTCGTGGTTCTGCTGTCGGATGGTGAGTCGACCACGGGTGACGACCCGGTCCCGGCGGCCCGATCGATCGAGGAGCTGGCGATCGTGGCGCCGGCTGACGAACCCGAGCACGCCCTCCGCCTTGGCCGGGAGGCCGGGGCTCGGGTTCAGCTGATCGACGGGCCGCTCGACGTCGTTTCGGCGCTCAACGCCGTGTTGAATCATCGGCAATGACCGAAGCGACAGCCCCGTTCCTGCTGTGGCGGGCGTCCAACGTCTCGGTCGATCACGACGGCCGGCGACTCATCGGCGGCTCGCCGCAGCGCATCATGACCCTCTCACCGTCGGGCGCGAGGCTGGTGGCCGGATGGTTCACGGGAGAGCCGGTCGGGCCCGAACCGGCGCATCAAGCCTTGGCCCGGCGCCTGGTGGAGGCCGATCTGGCCTTACCAGTGGGCCAACGGCGGGGCATCGGCACGACCGATCTGGCCGTCGTCATCCCGGTCAAGGACGATCCCGAGGGGCTGACGGCGACCCTGGCCGCCTTCGACAACGCCAGGCTGCGCCCGCCCGAACCGGGATCCCGCACGGCGGCCGTCAGTCGGATCGTGATCGTCGACGACGGATCGGACCCGCCCGTCGATCCGGCGATCGGTGACCGCCTCGGTGTATCGACGGAGTTCACGGTCGTCCGGCGCTCGACCTCCGCCGGTCCCGGCAACGCCCGGAACCTCGGGGTGCGGTACGTCGAGGCACCTATGATCGTGTTCGTCGACGCCGGGGTGGTCGTCACCGAGGATCAGTTGCACACCTTGGCCGACGAACTGTGCATCGGCGACACGGTGGCCGCCGCACCGCGTGTCCGCTCCGAAATCCTTCCGACCAGACTGGCCCGCTACGAGCGGACGTGGTCTCCGCTCGACCTCGGACAGGAGCCCGGCCTGGTCGGCCCGGGCCGTCGGATCTCGTACGTGCCGTCGACCTGTCTCGCCGTGCGCACGTCGGCGCTGATCGAGTCCGGCGGGTTCGATCCGGGCCTCCGCTTCGGTGAGGACGTCGATCTCGTCTGGCGTCTCGGGGTCCGGGGCTGGGTCCGCTATGTCCCGAGTGTGGAGGTCACCCACCCACCCCGTTCCACGCTGGGCGGTTTCGTTCGCCAGCGGTACCGCTATGGGACCTCGGCCGGTCCGCTCTCCCGCCGTCACGGTTGGGCCGTCGCCCCGGCCCGCCTCGACAGCCGCTCGGCGGCGACGTGGGCGGCGCTGGTCACCGGCTTCCGTCTCCCGGCCGCCCTGATCGCCGTGTCGGCGACCGTCGTCTACATCGCTTCGCTGATTCGCCGGGGTGTCCCGCCCCGGCGGGCTGCACGTATGGTGACCGCCGGCTGGATCGGGACCACCCGAGGACTTGCCCTGTCGACCGCCCGGACCTGGTGGCCGCTCGCCGCACTGGCCGCCACCCGACCCCGGTTTCGACTGGCACCGTGCCTGCTGATCGTCGGTTGGCTGCGGCGAGCGCGGTGGCGACGGCCGGTCCGGCCGAATACCGACCGGGCCGACGCTGGCGCGCTGTTCCCCGACCTCGGCACCGAGCTCGCGCTCGGTGTCGTCGACGATTCCGCCTACGCGCTGGGCGTGTGGCGAGGCTCGATCCGGGCGCGCACCATGAAGCCCCTCCTGCCGCACATACCGATCGGCCGAAGCCGAAGCGCTACTGAGCGATGAAGAGGTCGAGCAACTGACCGTTGTTGAGCACGACGGCACCTCGTTCACGAGCCGATGAGGCCAGTGAGGAATCGTCGGTGACCAAAGCGATCGGCCATTGATCCGGGTAGGCGCTCACCAGCTCGTCGAGAGCGGCGGCCGGCTCGGTCGGCGGTGTGCTGAGCCGAATCCGGACAGCGCGGGAGATCGGCAGCGAATCGTCGTCGCCGATCCGACCGTCGAAGACCACATCGGGAGCCGCTCCGCTGGTGGCCGAGAGGTCGGCCAGATAGGTCACGAGCGCATCGCGCTGCTGCGCCACCGGCAGGCTGGGCCAACCCAGCTTGGCGACGGAGTCGCCATCGACCAACAGCACGACGTCAGGCGACGACACGACGTGCTGGGCCACGGCGATCTCGTCATTGGCGATCTCGGGGGGTATCTCGATCTGTCGTCGGCTCGAGACGCCGTACTCGGCCGCGCCGTTGCCCAGACCGTCGTCGAAGGCGGACGGTGGCGCTGCCACGTCGGCCCCGAAAACGCTGGGCGGCTGACCGGGGTCGTCGGCGAAGGCGGACGGCGGCTCGGCGAAGCCCGGGGGCTCTGCGACCGGCGAATCCAACCGACCGTCGAAGCCCGACACGGTTTGGGAGATCAGCTCGCTGATCTCGTCGAGTTCGTCGGGCTCACCGGCGCCGACGGCCTTCCAATCGTTGTTGAACGGGCTCGCTTCGTCACGTCGGCGTGCCTCCATGTCGACGACATCGCTGACAGGGGTGAAGGCCGGGATCGTGTCGGGGGCGGCGGCGACCGGCTCGTCAACCTCATCGGCTCCCACATCGGACGGCAGGTCGAATGCCGACGGCACCTGGTCGAACGACGACGGAGCCTCGGACGGAACGTGCGTTTCGGGCTCGAGAATCGATGGTGCCTCGTCGTCGACCACGGTTGAAGGTGCTTCGTCGACCCCCACCTCGGCGCGAGGTGCATCCTCGGCGGCCTCGACGGCGGCCGGGACATCGACCGGGACATCGACCGGTGCGTCGGTCTCGACCTCCGGCTGCGTATCGGGCTGGGCGTCATCCTCGTCGGCTTCTTCGGCCACCGATGCCGGCTCTTCCGAAACGGCCGCCCCGACGGTGTCCTCTGTGGGCACCGGCTCGATGACGGCATCGACCTCGGGCGCAGGCTCGGGCTCGACCTCAGGCGCGGGCTCGGGCTCGATCACCGGTTCAGTGGCGGCTTTGGCTTCCTGCTCGGGCTCATCGGTCGCTTCGACCGGCTCGGAAACAGGTTCGGGTTCGACCTCCACCTCCGCCGTCGGCTCGGAGACGGGAGCAGGCGCTTCGACGAAGGCCGTGAACAAGGCCATCTCGGCGGCCTCCGCCTCAGCCCTCTCGGCGCGAGCCTGGGCGGCCGCTGCCTGGGCAGCGGCCGCGGCCCCACTTCTGCGAGCCTCCTCGGCGGCGTCGGTGGCCTCCGTCGCCGTCGTTTCGGCGACCTGGAGATTGAACCGGAGCTTGGCGTTCTCCCTGTTCAGCTCGTCGATGTCGGATCGGACGCGAGTCAGTTCACTCTGGGCCTCGGAGATCTGGTTCTCGAGCGCGGTCTTCGACGACTCGAGCGCGGCGATCTGCTCGCTCAGCTCGGAAGCGGCGGCGACCCGCTTGGTCGACTCGTCGTCGCGCTGAGCCTCGGTTCGTTCGAGGCGCGAGGTCAGCTCGTCGCGTTCGGCGCTGAGCTTGTTGATGTCGACCCGCTCCGCTTCGAGCTGCTCCAGCTTTTCGTCGAGCTCGATACGTTCGGTCGCCAGACGATCGCGTTCGCCGGTCAGTTCCTCGATCGCCGACTGGTTGGTGGCGGCGATGTCGTCGAGTTCGAGCAGCCGGTTGGCCAGCTCCTCCCGCTGCCGACGCTCGGCCTGCAGTTCGACCTCGAGCGGGCCGAGCTTGTTCTCCAGGGCGTCGATCTTCTCGAGAAGCTGGTCGCGGGCCGAGACGACCCCCGTCATCTCACCCCGGAGCTCACCGCGCTCGGCCATCAGGTCGTCGCGCGCTGTCATCAGATCATCGCGCTCCTTGCTGAGCGCATTGATTCGATTCTCGTAGCTCCGGTCGGCCTGCTCGATGTCGTTCATTCGGGCGACCAGCACATCGCGCTCGACCCGTAGCTCGTTGAGCGCCTTGCGGTCGGCGTCGTTGCGATGGCGGATCTCGGCATGCTCGTCGAGCACGTCGGACAGGCTGGCCTGCAACTCCGTCAATTGGCTCTGCAGGCCGTCGCGTTCAGCCCGAAGCGTGCCGACCTCGGCCGCCAGCCGCTCGGCGTCGTCCTTCAGCGCGTTGTGCTGGGTCCGGGTCGTTTCCAACGCCAGTTCGACGTCGGCCAACCGGGAGGTCAACTCGATCTTGTCGGCTTTGAGCGACTCGGCGGTGGAGGTGGTGGTCTGCAGCTGCTCCTCGTAGGTCTCGACCTGCGAGATCATGCGAGCGAGCTCGCGGCTCGTCGACTCCAGTTCCTGGGTGAGCGTGCGGTTGGCCGCCGTCAGCTCACCCACATCTACACCACCGGTCTTCTCATCGACCTCTGTCAGCCGGGCCTGCAGGCTGTCGCGTTCGGCCTTCATGGCCATGCGGTCTTCGCGGATCTGATTGCGCTCCGCCGTCATCGTCTCGAGCTGGGATTGGACGACGTTGCGCTCGCGCACCGTCTCCTCCAGATCCCCTTCGATCCGCTTCAGCCGATCCTCGATCGAGATCAACTGCGCCTGCAACTCGGACGACCGGGTTTCGACCTGGGCCCGATCCTCTCGAACCGTTGCCAGCTCCCGCTCCACCTCGACCTGACGCTTGAGCGCCTCGGACTGCTGGCGGCGCGCCTCCTCCCGCTCATTGCGAACGGTGGCGAGATCCTGTGTGACCCTGGCCATCTCCTCGCGGGCATAGTCGAGCTCCGACGACACTGTCGCCAACTCGTCCTGGAGAAGGGACGCGTCCGGGTTGTCGGGCGTGTCGCTTGTGGATCCGGACATAACCAACTCCCGCTCTCCGGCCAGCCGGTCAACCAATCCCCGGAGGCTCGTCAGCTCGCTTTCGATGGCATCCGCTTCAGGGTCGAGATCGGACACCGTGGCCATGGCGTATTCCTCGTTCGTGTCGTTCGACCAGTGCCCCGTGCCGTTGACTCCCGCCTCGGCCGATTCAAGAATCGACGCCGGCTCCTCCGCGGTCGACGGGTAGATGGGCGACAGGCTCTCCACCTCTTCGAGCTGTGCCTCGAGGTGGGCGGTCAGCTGTTCGGCGGTGAGATCATCGTCGATGGGAACATCGGCCAGCGGTGCGTCGGGGTCGAAGTCCGGAGATCCGTCTTCGGCTCGCTGGGCCAGCTCCTCGAACTCGGGGGCCCAACCGATGGGGCGATGCAGCCACAGATAGCCGGCTCGGCCGACCTCCTCCTGGGTAGCCCGGGCGGCAACCCGGGACCGGAAGTCGGAGTCGTCCTCGATCGCCTGCTGGGCGACGGCAATAGCCCGACGGGGAAGCCGGGCGAGATACAGAAAGCTGCGCATGTCGCCCGGTGGTTCGACGGCCGGATCGGCCTCCGCGTCCTCGCGGGCCACGGCAAAAGCCAATTCACATGCCCGCTGGAGAAGGGCCTCGGATCCCATAGCCTTACCTTTCCTCGCTCATCTCGTCCGCCTCGTTTATAACGGCAGACGACAAGCAGGGTGCAGCCAAATCCCTACTGCCGTTGCAGCCGGATCCGTCAGGTCCCGGCATTTGCCAGACTAGATTGACGCACTTCTTGTCGGTAGGCAATATCTGGTTCCTCACAACGTCGTTACCAATGCGTCTTTCCTCAGACTGGGCGACCGACCAAACCTAGCAATCACATGGTCAATTTCGCCCATCGCCAGTCTAGGTGCGATGTAACGGAACTTTCACCCGAATCGCGACGACGATGTATCAATCGGCCGCAACCTGGGCTTTGAAACCACGGAGCCGCTCCAGCTTCCGTTTCGCCTCACCCGAGTCGATCGCCTCATTCGCCAGAGCGAACCCCTGTTTGAGATCGTCGGCCAGCCCGGCCACCACCAGGCCGGCACCGGCGTTGATGGCGACGAGATCGCGATGAGGCCCTGTCTCTCCGTCGATGAGGCGCTCGAAGATCGCCACATTGTCGGCCGGTGAGCCACCGGCGACCTGCGAGAGTTCGACACGGTCAACGCCGACATCTTCCAGGTCAACGGTCAGTCGCTCGATGCCGGCCTGTGAGACGTCGAAGATGATCGACGG
>JAOUGG010000888.1 GCA_029857855.1 Acidimicrobiia bacterium
CCCGTTCGCCCCCCGCTGACCTGGGGTGAGGCCATGGTCGGTGCCGCCTACGTCTTCTTTCTGAGCTTCCTCGCCTACGGCGTCGTCCCCCACCAGTGGCTCACCCTGGCGGAGAACGAATTGTCCTGGCGTGCCGACCGCGTCGTCTTCGGTCCCGGCAACATCCTCCAGCCCATCAGCCAGGGCGGCTGGTTCCCATTCGACATCACCTACCGCACGGTCTCCGACACCATCGCCGTCGTGATCTACGGCATCGCCCTCGGCCTCCACATCTGGATGTGGGCCAAGTGGCAGAACCGGGATTCCGACGCCGAGGCCCGCACCCAGGCCGCACTCAATCGCACCAGCTCCTTCGGCCGCCCGCTGATCAAGCAGGGTTAGGCGAACACGGACAGGAGGTAGAACGCTCACCGCATGGCAACGACCGACGCAAACCCGCCACTCCCGGAATTCCGGACCGACTACCTCCTCATGGAGGTCGATGCCGATTATCTGGCCAAGGCCGTCAAGCCGAAGCAGTTCATCCACATCGATCAGTCGGAATGCATCGCCTGCGAAGGCTGTGTCGACATCTGCCCGTGGAAATGCATCCACATGCAGACCCTCGACTGTGTCGAGGAGAGCTACGGAGTGGCCAAACCGGGCGATGACCCGAACGACGCCTTCATCTTCACCATCGACGACGACGTGTGCACCCGCTGCGCCCTGTGCGTCGACCGGTGCCCGACCGGCGTGATCATTCTCGGCAAGGTCGGCGATCCGGCACCGACGGGCGACCACCACCAGCGGATGCCGAGCTACGGCTACGGCTACGGCATGCGCCTGGCTTAGGATTACCCAGCGCGGAAAACGCCGCCGAAGTCAAGGCCCGCACCGAACGAATCGTCCCGGGAACGAATCCAATCCCAGGAATCCGACGAACCAACTAGCAGGAAGTAGACACCCGGAAACCCATGGCAAAGTCGATTCAAGACTCACCGACGCTCGCCGAGCGCCTGCAGGCCTCTCTTTCCTCGATGCCCGACGCCGTCCAGGGCTCCCAGGCCTGGAACTCGATCTTCCGTCCCGGCTCCGTCTTCCGCAAGGGCTACACCGACAGCCCGCGGAACCGGTCCTACGTCATCATGAACAGCGTGCTCTACCACCTCCACCCGGTGAAGGTGAAGCGCCACGCGGTGAAGGTGAGCTACACCCTGTGCCTCGGCGGGTTGAGCTTCTTCCTGTTCATCCTGTTGACGATTACGGGCATCTTCCTGATGTTCTTCTACCGGCCGACCGCGGCCGCGGCATGGAACGACATCGAAGCTCTCCAGACCCAGATCGCTTTCGGCCTGCTGGTGCGGAACATGCACCGATGGGGAGCGCACCTCATGGTGATCTCCGTCTTCCTCCACATGGCCCGCGTCTTCTACCACGGTGCCTACAAGGCACCCCGCGAGTTCAACTGGGTCATCGGCGTGATCTTGTTGACGTTGACCCTGCTGCTGTCGTTCACCGGTTATCTGCTCCCGTGGGATCAGCTCGCTCTGTGGGCGGTGACGGTGGGTACCAACATGATGGGCTTCACCCCGGTGTTCGGTGCACAGGTGAAGTTCGTGCTGCTCGGCGGCAGTGTCATCGGCACCGACACGTTGTTGCGATGGTATGTGTTACACGTCCTCTTCGTCCCGTTCGTGACGGTCATCTTCATGGCCATCCACTTCTGGCGGGTCCGCAAGGACGGTGGCATCTCGGGACCGCTCTAGGCCGGCCCGTTGTCCACCCTGCACATCTCTTGATTGAGCGATAGAGAGCGAAATGACTGAAATCCCGGAGCATCTCCGAAAACGAGCGGCTGAGGCCAAGGCGAAAGCCCAGGGACCCTCCGATGAGGGATCCGCGGAGGGCGGGTCGTCGGGCGGTGAGTCCGCGCCCTCCGGCGCGGCCTCGAAGATCCCGGCCCATCTGCTCCAACGCTCGAAATCGGCCAAGTCCCGAGGCGACGAGGGCGCAGGCACCGCCGTGGCCGCCACCACCGGGGGCGGCACCGCTGTTGCCACGGCCCCCGCGCCGGCCGCCGTGCCGACGATGACCGGTCCGGCCGGCCACACCCAGCGTCTGCTGACCGTCGTCAAGTCGGGTTCGATCCAGGACATCAAGGCCCAGCCACTCGACAAGGTCCACACGTGGCCGCACCTGATCGTCGTCGAGTTCGGAGCGGCTCTGGCCGTCACCGCCTTCCTCACCATCTTCTCGATCTT
>JAOUGG010000890.1 GCA_029857855.1 Acidimicrobiia bacterium
TACCGTCAGGGTCTACCCCAGACCAAGGGCGGGGTCGGGGTTGCGTTCGCCTTCGACGGCCGGCAGCAGGTCGATTCGGTGTCCATCCAGTCCAGCACCGAGAATTGGTCGGCCGAGTTCTACATTCTCGACGAGCTGCCGGCACCGACGGGCTGGTCTGATCCGTCCGAAGTCGGGCGAAAGATCGGCGAGGCCAACGGCGAGTCCGGCGACGCGGCTGTCAACCTCGACAATGCGACCGGCCGTGGGGTCATGATCTGGATCACCGACACCGGCACCACCGTCGGTTCCGACGGCACGACCCGCAATCGCTTTCAGATCAAGGAAGCCTCCTTCCGCTAGCCCCGAAATTCGCAGCTCAGACGGTACCCAGTACCGCCTGAGGCGCGCAGAATGGTTCCTCCCCGAAATTTGCAGCTCAGACGGTACCCAGTACCGCCTGAGGCGCGCAGAATGGTTTGAGGAAGCGGGTTGAGCGGGCGGACCGCCGGAGTGGATTGCGGGGCGGGCTTCGCCATCGCCCGAGCCTCGCCGGTATTCTGCATCCGTGGAACATCCGCTGAGTGAGAAGCTGGCTGACCTCGAACGCCGCAAGGAGGAGGCCCGCCAGGGCGGCTCCGAGCGCGCTGTGCAGCGTCAACACGACAAGGGCAAGATGCTGGCCCGGGAGCGGATCGACTACTTCCTCGACGAAGGCTCGTTCCACGAACTCGACATGCTGGCCCGGACCCGCCACCCCGACGCCGCCGAACGGCCTTACACCGACGGCGTGGTCACCGGCTGGGGCACGGTCGACGGCCGCAAAGTGTTCGTCTTCAGCCAGGACTTCACCATCATGGGCGGTTCGCTGGGTGAAGTGTTCGCCGAGAAGATCCACAAGACCATGGATCTGGCGCTGGCCACCGGCGCCCCTTTCATCGGCCTGAACGACGGAGCCGGGGCCCGCATCCCCGAGGGTGTCGTCAGCCTCGACGGCTACGGCGGCATCTTCTACCGAAACGTGCAGGCTTCGGGCGTCATCCCCCAGATCAGCGTGATCATGGGGCCGTGCGCCGGAGGCGCCGTCTACAGCCCCGCCATGACCGACTTCATCTTCATGGTCCGTGAGACGTCGCACATGTTCATCACCGGACCCGATGTGGTGAAGACGGTGACCGGCGAGGAGGTCACTCTGGAGGAACTCGGCGGCGCCGGGTCCCATTCGTCCCGCTCCGGTGTGGCCAACTTCGTCGCCCCCGACGAGAAGGCCGTGCTCGACGACGTCCGCCATCTGCTTTCGTTCCTGCCGTCGAACAACATGGACGAGGCACCCGTCGTCGAAACCAGCGACGATCCACAACGCCGCTGCCCGGCGCTGATCGACATCATGCCCGATTCGTCGAACATGCCGTATGACATGAAGGCCGTGATCGCCGAGGTGGTCGACGACGGCGAGTTCATGGAGTACCACGCCAACTGGGCCCGCTCGATCGTGTGCGGGTTCGCCCGGATGAACGGCCACACCGTCGGTGTCGTGGCCAACCAGCCGATGGTGCTGGCCGGGGTGCTCGACATCGAGTCGGCCTCCAAGGGCGCTCGCTTTGTCCGCACTTGCGATGCGTTCAACATTCCGATCCTGACCTTCGTCGACGTGCCCGGCTTCCTACCCGGCGTCGACCAGGAGTACGGCGGCATCATTCGCCACGGTGCCAAGCTGCTCTACGCCTACTGCGAGGCCACCGTCCCCCGCATCCAGATCATCACCCGCAAGGCCTACGGCGGCGCCTACGTCGTTATGGACTCGAAGGGCATCGGCTCGGATCTGAGCCTGGCCTGGCCGTCGGCCGAACTGGCGGTCATGGGTCCCGAGGGGGCGGCCGAGATCGTGCACCGGCGTGAGATCCAGGCCGCCGCCGACCCGGACTCCCGGCGGGCCGAGCTGATCGACGACTACAAGGAGCAGTTCGCCAACCCGTGGATCGCCGCCGAGCGCGGTTATGTCGACGACGTGATCGACCCGGCCGACACCCGCATCAAGGTGATCGCCGGGTTGGAGATGCTGCGGACGAAGCGGGAGGAACTCCCACAACGGAAACACGGAAACGTCCCCCTCTAACGCCGGGAGGATTGGAAGATTTGTAGCAAAAAGCGAGGTTTGACCTCGCTTTTTGCTACGAGACTTCGGCTGATCGGTCAGCAGCCGCCGCCGGACGATGGCTTGCGGGGGATCGACGGGTCGACGGTCTCGATGTGCACGTGG
>JAOUGG010000889.1 GCA_029857855.1 Acidimicrobiia bacterium
AGATGATGTTCCAGATCGACCGGCCGAGCACGGAGGCCAGAACAATGGCGAGAGGCAGGAACGGCACCACTAGGAACCACTCCGTCACACGCATCAGCACCGCCTCGACCCGGCCTCCGGCGAACCCGGCGACGATGCCGACCAGCGACCCCAGGGCCACCGTGATCACGGTGGCGGCCAGACCGACGAACAGGCTGATGCGGCTGCCCCACACGAACTGGGTCCACACCGACCGGCGCAGGTGGTCGGTGCCGAGCGGACCGAACTCCGACGGCGAGGCGTAGAGCGGCACGTCGTTGGCCCGGGCCAACGAGGTGTCGAGACCGGTGCGATCGGCGATGATCGGGGCCGCCAGCGCCAGGGCCACGAAGACCAGAAGGGTGATGAGGCCGATACGGCCGGGGCGGGATCGCCAGAACCGGCTCACACGTCACGCACCCGGGGATCGAGGGCGGCGTAGAGCAGGTCGGCCAGCAGATTGAACACGATCACCGCCGTGCTGAACAGCAGGAACAGGGCCTGCAGCATCGGCAGGTCGGGGCCGCGGATGGCGTCGGTGGTGGCCTTGCCGAGCCCCGGCCAGGAGAAGACCGTTTCCACGGCAATGGCGCCCGACAGCACGAACCCGAGGTTGATGGCGGCCAGCGTCACCACCGGCAACAGCGCGTTGGGAACGGCGTGGCGGTTGCGGACCTGCACGTCACGCAGTCCCTTGGCCCTGGCCACGTTGAGGTAGTCCTCCCCCATCACCTCGAGCAGCGACGAGCGCATCACGATGGCGTACTCGCCGAGGTAGGCCAGGGTGAGGGTGAGGCAGGGTAGGAACAGGTGATGTGCCTGGTCGAGCGCCGCGGCGAACCCGCCGGTGGTCGAGGTGATGTCGGACATGCCACCCACCGGGAACCAGGGCAACGCCACGGCGAACCCGACCAGCAGCAGCATGCCGAGCCAGAAGTCGGGCATCGAGTAGAAAACCATGGTCGTCGACGTGATCGCGTAGTCGGCCCGGCTCCGACGGCGCCAGGCGGCGACGATCCCGCCCAGGATGCCGATCGCCGCCGACAGCACCGCCGAGAGCCCGACCAGCATCACCGTCGGCCAGATCTTCCCGGTGATGTCCTCCCACACGGGCTGGCGCGTCTGGTACGACAGTCCGAAGTTGAGCTGCGCCGTCTCCCGCAGGTACAGCACGAACTGCTCGGGAATCGACTTGTCGAGCCCGAATTCGACCCGCATCTGATCGAGCCGGGCCTGCGGCACGTTGCGGCCGCGGAACAGGTTGGCCACCGGGTCGCCGAGCGCGACCCGGAACAGGAAGAAGTTGAACACCAGCACGAAGGCCAGCGTGATGAGCGATCCGATGAGCTTGCGGCCCGCGTAGCGTGCCGTCACGGCGCCGTCACCGTGGGCTACTCCCGCTCGTCGACCGAGCGACGACCCTTCATGGCGAACCAACCTCCGAGCCCGGCGACGGCCAGCACCGCTGCCCCGGCACCGACGAGCAGCCCGGTGTTCGACCCGCCGCCGCCACCGGCGCCGCCGACCGGGGTCAGTTGCGCGTACGAAGGCGACGACTGGGAGAAGATCACCGGTCCGATGTCGGCCGGCTGCTGCACGTAGCCCTCGAAGCGGTCGGTGCGGTAGGCCTGGAGGTCGGGTGAATACCACAGCGAGACGTAGCCGGCGTCGTCGTAGATGATCCGCACCATCTCGTGCACGATCTCCAGCCGGCGGTCGGGGTCGACCTCGATGAGCTGCTCGTCGTAGAGCTCGTCGTAGCGGGGGTCGGTCCAGTTGGCGTCGTTGAAGTTGCCGAGCTCGGCCGCCGTGAAGTACGACAGCATCAGGTTCGGGTCGACGTAGGGGACCCACCCCCAGTAGAAGCTGTCGTAGGTTCCGTCGACGATCACGCCGAAGAGCTGGTCCTGATCATAGGAGTCGAGCGACACGTCGATGCCGATGGCGTTCATCCAGCCGCTGAACAGCTCGCCGACCGCACCACCGAGGTCGGAGTCGGTGTTGACCGCATGGCGCAACACGATGTTGTCGCCGCCACCAGGCATCTCCCGGAAGCCGTCGCCGTCGGTGTCGATGTAGCCGGCGTCGTCGAGGATCTGCTTGGCCAGCTCCGGGTCGTACTCGAGCTGCTCGTCGGTCGGGACGTCGGGCACCCACTTCAAGTCGGCGCCCACGGAGATGGTGGTGGCCGGCTCGGCCAGGCCGAACCACAAGTCCTCGG
>JAOUGG010000891.1 GCA_029857855.1 Acidimicrobiia bacterium
CCACCTCGCTGAAGCCGTGGCCCGACCAGTGGGCGTTCTTGTCGAGCGTGTCGAGAATGTCCGCTGACGCGGTGGTGGCACTGGCTGATTCGCTTCGCCCCGTCGACGCCGGCCCGACAGTGACGCTGAGCGACCTGGCTACGGCCGATGGGCCGAAACCACCGCCGGTGATCGAGGCCCAGCTGGCCGGGATGTTGTCTTTGCGTCGAGCCGGTCTGCCTCCGGCCCTGGTGGCGGGGTTGAAGCACCTGGCGTCGCTGGCCAACCCCGAGTTCTACGAGAAGGAACGGATGCGGTTCTCGACCTGGGACACGCCCCGGTTCATCCGCTGCTACCGCGAAGACCTCGAATGGTTCCACCTGCCCCGCGGCCTCCACGACCAGGTCACCGAGCTTGTCGAGGCCGCCGGCAGCCGCATCGATCTCACCGACCGGCGCCCGAACCACCCCGCAGTCGATCTCGACTTCGCCACCTCCCTGCGACCCCATCAACGGGCCGCGGTTGATGCTGTCGTCGACCATGACCTCGCCGTGATCGTTGCCCCACCCGGGTCGGGCAAGACGGTGACGGCGTGTGCTGTCATCGCTCATCACCGCCAACCAACGTTGATCCTGGTCGACCGCAAACCACTCCTGGCCCAGTGGAGCGACCGCCTCAGCGAGCACCTCGACCTCGCTGACGACCAGATCGGCATGATCGGTGGCGGCAAGGACAAACCCACCGGGACGGTGGACGTGGCCATGATCCAGAGCCTGGCCCGACGTGAGCACCCCGACGAGGTGTTCGCCCAATACGGGCTTGTCGTCGTCGACGAATGCCACCACCTACCGGCGGTGTCGTTCGAAACCTGCGTCCGCACCGCGTCCACCCGACGCTGGCTTGGTCTGACCGCCACTCCATATCGGCGTGACCGGCTCGAAGGCATCATCGCTTTACAGTGCGGACCGACCCGCCATGAGACCCGACCCGGCGACATCGTTGAGACCGCTCTCGTGCAACGCCGCCTGATTGTGCATTCCACCAACTTCATCGTCGACGACGCCACGGCCTCGATCCAGACCATCTTCGCCGAACTGGCCGAAAACGAAGGCCGAACCGAACAGATCTGTACCGACGTCGCCACCGCCGCCGAGGGTGGTCGGACCTGTCTCGTGCTGACACAGCGAACCAGCCACATCGACGCCATCTGCGGACGACTGGCGCAGGCCGGACACACCGCCCACGTCCTCAAGGGTGGCCTCGGCAAGAAGGCCATCGCCTCGGTGCACGAGGCCATGGCCTCCCCGGCCGGCGACACCGGCACCGTGGTGGTCGCCACTGGCTCCTACCTCGGCGAGGGCTTCGACTGGCCCGAACTCGACACGCTGTTCCTCGCGTTCCCCATCGCGTTCAAGGGCCGAGTCATCCAATACGTCGGCCGTCTCCTCCGAGCGCATGGCACCAAACACGACGTCGAGCTCCACGACTACCTCGACTCAAACGTCGCCGTCCTGGCCCGCATGCACACCAAACGCCTGCCCGCCTACAAGACCCTCGGCTTCGACAACCCGACCCGCACCACGCCACCAGAGAATCCCGATGACGCCTTCTGACCCCGACCACGAAAGTATCGACGCCTACGGAGACGTGGAGCTAACCCGTCGGTCAGGAGCGATCGAGCGTGGAGGGAATCGCGGGCCCCGAGCGCAGTGACTGGCCACGACGAAATCACGTCGAGCGACGCGTGCCGGAACTTTCGCTCGTTCGACCTGGGCCAATACGCCGGTTCCTCAGCGCGGCGGTTGCGTGTTCTCGAACGCTGAGCCCGACCGCTCGACATGGTGATTCTGACCGACCGATTCCCGGAGCGGCCACTACAAGTCACTTTTGTGCCGCTCGGTTGGTCGGAACACCTTCTGGGGCCAGAGCGCGGTGCCACCGAAGAAGGTGAGGTGGTCACGGTCGGGCCAGTCGGCGATGGCTGCCAGTATGTGGCTGATGAGATGGTCACGAATGATCTGGGTGTCGGGTGCACCGAACTGGCCGGCGACGGCTTCGATCTCGGCCCGGTCGATCATGGCTGCGGGTTTTCAAGCATTGTCCGGAGCCTGCGCAGGGTCTTGACACCTCGGATGGTCTTGGCGACCTCGTCGATGACGTCCCAGTCGATCCGGTCGGCGAGGCGACGGATCATCTCGGTTCGGGCCTCGCTGGTGATGTTCCAGGCCGGTCGGTCGCGGCACAGGTCGAGTGCGGT
>JAOUGG010000114.1 GCA_029857855.1 Acidimicrobiia bacterium
CTCGAACCCGGCTGCGCCGTCTGGCTCATCTGACCCCGTCCGCTGCGTCCGCCCTCTCCGGCCCCCGAACCGGCGGTTGTGGACCACCAAAACCGGGCCCCACAACCGCCAGAACGAGGTACGCTGCGCACTTCACCCGAACCGGCGGTTGTGGACCACCAAAACCGGGCCCCACAACCGCCAGAAGGAAACCGGGGTGGTTCAGCGGAGGCGGATGATGTTGCCGGTCACGACCCGGCCCGCATCGGCGCACAGCCAGGCGATGACGTCGGCCACCTCGGACGGATCGGCCACATGGTGGTGTTCGTGGTCGTTGGCCACGAACACCCGGACGGCATCGGTGATCCAGCCGGTGTCGGTCACCGGCGGATAGACCACGTTCGCGGTCACCCCGTCGGCCGCCATCTCGGATGCCGCCGACAGGGTGTAGCTGATCAACGCCCCTTTGGCCGCGCCATAGGAGACCTCACCGGGAAACGCCCGACCCTCGCCCGAGGTGAGCGTGACGATGCGGCCCCACTCCGCGCCCCGAGCCCGATGACGGGTGATGAAGTCCTGCATCAGGAGCGCCCCGGCGCGGGCGTCGACCTGGTACTGACGATCGATCGTCTCGGCCGTGACCGGGTGGCCGAGTCGGCCGACGGCGTCGGCGGCGTCCGGGGCGAAGCTGTCCTTCTGCCAGCCGCTGGCGTTGTGCACCAGCACCGACACCGGACCCAGCGTCGCCTCCACCGAGTCGAACAGCCGTCCCGGGGTTTCGACGTCGGTCAGGTCGGCCTCGACCAGAAGGGCCCGCGCTCCGGCCGCTTCGACCGCGGCGCCGACCTCACCGGCGTCGGACAGCCGCGCGCGAAGGTACGCGCCGTCGACATCGAAGTCGACCTCGGCGTCGCCGCCCGTGCGGAAGTAGGTGATGGCGACATCCGCACCCTTGTGGGCCAGCGCCACGGCCGTTGCGGCGCCGATGCCGTGGTTTGCGCCCGTCACCAGAGCGACCCGGCCGGCGAGCGGCGACGAATCGGTCACAGCCGGCGAGTCAACCTAGTCGGACGACTCGATGGCGGCGAATATGCGCTCGGCCACCTCGTCCTCGGTGCCGAGACCGTCGACGTTCACCACCATGCCGCGCTCGGCGAACCAGTTGATCGTCGGGACGGTTTCGGAGTCGTAGAGCGCCAGCCGCTTGGCGATGCCCTCATCGGTGTCGTCCTCACGTCCCCGCGCTTTCATCCGGGCCGTGACCTCGTCGAGCGGTACATCGAGGTTGATGACCGCGGTGAGCCTGGCGTCACCGAGCATCTCGACCAGGGCCTCGGCCTGACCGGGCGTACGGGGAAACCCGTCGAGCACGAAACCCTTCGACTCGACGTCGGGCTGGGACAACCGCTCGCGAACGATACCGATCGTCATCTCGTCGGGGACGAGACCGCCGGACTGCATGATCGGCTCGACCTGCTTGCCCAATTCGGTTTCGGCGGCCACCGCCACTCGGAACATGTCGCCGGTGCTCAGGTGGATCACACCAAAGTGATCGATGATTCGATCACATTGCGTGCCCTTGCCTGCACCCTGGCGACCGAAGATAACCAGTCGAGTCACGTCAGTCATGGCTCGCCATCCTATTTCAAGAAGCCGTCGTAGTTCTGGGCCAGGAGCTGAGAATCGATTTGCTTCATCAACTCCAGAGATACACCGACGCCGATGAGAATCGAAACGCCGGAGAAGCCGAGCAGGCCGAGACTGGTGTTGTTGCCGACGAGCTGGAACAGCATTGCCGACGGGATGAGGGCGATGACGGCGAGGAAGATGGATCCGGGCAGAGTGATGCGGTTCAATACCTTGGCCAGGTATCGCTCGGTCTGCGGACCGGGGCGGATGCCGGTGATGAAGCCGCCGGACTTTCGAAGCTCGTCGGCTCGACGAGCGGGGTCGAAGGCGATCGAGTTGTAGAAGTAGGCGAAGCCGATGATGAGCAGGCCGAAAACCAGGATGTAGGCCGGGTCGGTGGGCCGGAACAGCCGGTTCTGGATGAACGTGCGGACCACGTCACCCCAGGAATCCTGGGTGGCGTTGGTGGGCAGCACGTTGGCGACCAACGACGGCAACTGCAGGAGCGAGCTGGCGAAGATGACCGGGATGACGCCGGCCTGGTTGACCTTCAGCGGGATGTACGTCTTGTTGCCGCCGTACTGGCGACGACCGACGACCCGCTTCGGGAAGTTGATGGGGATCCGCCGCTGGCCCTGCTCGATGAAGACGATGCCGAGGCAGAGGAATAGCAGCACGATCATCGAGATGATGAACCAGATGACGCCCCGAACCCGCCAGATGTTGATCCCAAGCGCCGGTAGGCCGGCAACCACGGAGGCGAAGATCAGCACCGACATGCCGTTGCCGATCCCGCGCTGGGTGATCATCTCCCCCATCCACATCAACAGGGCGACGCCTGTCGTTATACACAGCACGGCCAACAGCATCATCCAGATGCTGTTCTCCTCGGGGAACAGACCGGGGTCGAAGCCGTAGATCTGCTCGGGGCTCCGGCTGATCAGAAACACGAAGCCGGCGCTCTGGATGAGCGCCAGGATGATGGTCAGGTACCGGGTCCACTGGGTGATCTTCCGCTGACCGACCGCTCCCTGAGACTGCCACTCCTCCAGCTTCGGTACCGCCACCGTGAGGATCTGAATGACGATCGACGCCGTGATGTAGGGCAGGATGCCGAGGCCGAACAGGTTGAGGACACCACCGTTGCCGGTGAACAGGGTCAGGTACCCGAAGATGCCACCTTCAGAGTCGTCGATCTGGCGGCGCAGATTCTCGATACCGGTGAGGCTCACGCCGGGCGCCGGGATCTGCACGCCGAGTCGATAGATCACGAGGATGAAGATCGTGAACAGGATCTTGTTCCGAAGCTCGGCCGTTCGGATGACATTCAGCAACGTTGACACTGTTTAGCTCTTTCGGTCTTTCATCTTTCCGGGGGCGAGTTTCGTGACCGTCAGGTCACGAAACTCGAGGTCGGAGGCCGGAGGCCGAAGACACCGTTAGCGGTTGGTGTGCTGGTTGCCCTGGGCCGCCGGACGGACCTTGAACGGAAGTGGCAACGTCTCAACGGTACCCCCGGCCGCGGTGATGGCGGCTTCGGCACTCTTGGAGAATGCGTGGGCTTTGACCGTCACGACGCCCGTCAGCTCGCCCCGACCGAGAATCTTGACCAGGGCGCCCTTGGAGACGAGACCCTTGTCGAGCAGCGACTCGGGTGTGATCTCGGACAGGCCGCTCTCGGCGATCGTGTCGAGGTTGATGGCCTGGTATTCGACCCGGAACGGGTTGGTGAAACCCCGTAGTTTGGGGACGCGCTGCTGCAGCGGCAGCTGGCCGCCCTCGAAACCGACGCGAACCGTGTTGCGAGCCTTCTGACCCTTGGTGCCGCGACCGGCGGTCTTGCCGCCCTTGCCTGCAATACCACGGCCGACGCGCTTGCGTCGGGTACGTGACCCTTCGGCCGGCTTGAGATCGTGAACCTTCATGCTATTCAGCCTCCTCGGATTGGCCCTTGGGCACTCCCGCGGACACTTCTACGAGATGCGGGACGCGGGCGATCATGCCCCGGACCACCGGACCGTCGGTGAGAACGTTGGACTTGCCGATCCGGCCGAGACCGAGCGCCCGCAGCGTTCCCCGCTGCTTCGGCTTCGATCCGATGGCCGATCGGGTCTGCGTTACTGTGATTTCGCTCATGGTGTTCGTTCCTTGGACCTTACGCGTCCGTTGTCTGCGTCGCTCGCGACGAGCGCAGCTCCCGCTCGCGCTCCTTGTAGGCCTCGAGCATGCCCTTCGGGGTGAACTCGGAGGCGTCGAGGCCCCGCAGCCGGGCGACCTCGTCGGGCCGCTTGAGGCTCTGAAGCGCATCGATGGTGGCTCGGGCCACGTTGATCTGGTTGGCCGAACCGAGTGACTTGCAGAGCACGTCGCGGATACCGGCCTCCTCCAGAATGGCGCGGGCGGCACCGCCGGCGATGACACCGGTACCGGGAGCGGCGGGCTTCAGCATGACCCGTCCTGCACCCTGCTCGCCGATGACCTCGTGGGTCACGGTGCCACCGGCCATCGGGACGTCGAACATGAGCTTGCGGGCCTCTTCGGTTCCCTTCTGAATGGCGAGGGGAACCTCTTTGGCCTTGCCGTAGCCGAGTCCGACCCGGCCGTTGCCGTCGCCCAACACCACCAGAGCGGTGAAGGCGAAGCGTCGACCACCGCGGACGACCTTGGCCACCCGGTTGATGGTGATCACCCGCGACTCGCGACCATCGCCACGATCATTTCTACTGTCTCGTTCGTTTGCCATGATCAGTCCTTAGAATTTGAGGCCGGCTTCGCGGGCGGCGTCGGCCAGAGCGGCAACGCGACCGTGGTAACGGTTCCCGCCACGATCGAACACGACGTCTTCGACACCGGCGGCCTTGGCCCGTTCGCCGATCAGCTTGCCGACCTTGGCGGCGGCGCCGACGGAACCGGTGGAAGCGGGCGAGCCCATAGCGGATCTGACCTCGCCCTCGTAGGTGGAGGCGGCGGCCAGGGTCTTGCCCTTGGTGTCGTCGATCAGCTGGACGCTGATATGACGGTTCGACCGGTAGACGGCCAAGCGAGGGCGTTCGCCGGTACCGGTGACCTTCTTGCGGACCCGGCGCTGACGACGGGCTCGAAGAGCCTGACGGGCTGCGGTCTTGGAGGCCATTACTTACCTGCCTTTCCGGCCTTACGCAGGACACGCTCGCCGACATAGCGCACACCCTTGCCCTTGTAGGGCTCCGGCTTGCGGTAGTCGCGAATCTCGGCGGCCACTTGGCCGACGACCTGCTTGTCGATACCGATGACGCCGATCTTGGTCGGCTCGGGCACGTCGAATTCGACCCCGTCGGGGGCCTGGACCTCGACCGGGTGGCTGAAGCCGAGCGCAAGCTCGAGCTTGTCCTTGCCCTTGGCCTGGGCCCGGTAGCCGACGCCGATGATCTCGAGGTCCTTGCGGAAGCCCTCGCTCACGCCGATGACCATGTTGTTGACCAGCGACCGGGTGAGACCGTGGAGCGCCTTCGTCTGGCGGTCCTCGTTGGAGCGGTCGACGGTGATCTGGCCGTCGTCGACACTCACCGAGATCGTCTCGGGGATCGTGTGTTCGAGGGTCCCCTTGGGACCCTTGACTGCGACGTCGAGTCCGGAGACCGAGATCTCGACACCGGATGGGACGGCGATGGGGGCTTTTCCAATTCGTGACATGATGATCAATTCCTACTTTTCGATGTTTGGCCGAAGGCCAAACTCGTGGCGAGCGGCGCAGCTGCTCGCACTGTTACCAGACGTAGCAGAGCACTTCGCCACCGATTTTGGCCTTGCGTGCGGCCCGATCGGTGAGAAGACCCTTGCTGGTCGAGAGAACGGCGACGCCGAGACCACCGAGAACCCGAGGGATCTGGTCGGTCTTGGTGTAGACCCGAAGGCCGGGCTTCGACACCCGCTTCAGGCCGTTGATCACCCGCTGGCGCTCCGGCGAATACTTCATGTTGATGGTCAGGGTTGAACCCGGACCATCGGTGTTCTCGCTCGCTTCGAAACTCGTGATGTAACCCTCGGACTTGAGAACCTCGGCCAGGGCCAGTTTGAGCTTGGACGACGGCATGTGAACCTCATCGTGCATCGCGATGTTGGCGTTGCGGATGCGGGTCAGCATGTCGGCAATCGGATCGGTCATAGACATTGTTTCACTCCCTCCCGATCACCAGCTGGCCTTGGTCACGCCGGGAATCTCGCCGGCGTGGGCCATCTCGCGAAAACAGATACGGCAAAGATCGAACTTGCGGTAGACGGCACGGGGCCGGCCGCAAACCTGGCACCGGGTATAAGCCCGGACCTTGAACTTCGGGGTCTTGCGTTGCTTGTTCTTGAGTGCTTTCTTTGCCATTACTGAGCCTGTCCTTGCCGGAACGGAAAGCCGAAGGCGTCGAGTAGAGCCATACCTTCAGCGTCGGAACGTGCTGTGGTCACGATCGTGATGTCCATACCCCGGGGGGCGTCCACCGTGTCGTAGTCGATCTCGAGGAACACGAGCTGCTCCGTGAGACCGAAGGTGTAGTTGCCGTTGCCATCGAAGGAACGGGGATTGAGACCACGGAAGTCTCGGATCCGGGGGATGGCCAGGGTGACCAGCCGGTCGAAGAAATACCACATCTGGTTGCCCCGAAGGGTGACCTTGCAGCCGATGGCATTGCCCTGACGCAGCTTAAAGCTGGCCAGCGACTTCTTGGCCTTGGTGGCAACCGGCTTTTGACCGGCGATCAGCGCCAGGTCGTTCATGGCCGATTCCAGGTTCTTCGAGTTGGCCAGTGCCTCACCGACGCCCATGTTGACCACGATCTTTTCGAGACGCGGCACTTCCATGATGTTGTCGAGTTCGAGATCGCTCTTGAGCTGATCTCGAATCTGGTCCTGATAGAGGGCCTTGAGGCGAGGGGTTTCAATCGTTGCAGTAGCCATCAGATCGTGACCTCCGGAATCTCGACTCCGGTGCGCTTGCAGATACGGACCTTCTTGCCGTCTTCGACCTTGTAGCCGACCCGGGTCGGTTTCCCGTCCTTCGGGCTGATCACGGCCACGTTGGACACGTGAATGGGCATGTCCTTGTCGATGATGCCGCCCGGCTCCTCCTGGGAGCGGGGCTTGGTGTGACGGCGGGCGGTGTTGACACCCTCGACGATCACCTTGTTGCGGTCGGGATAGGCGGCGACCACGGTGCCTTCGGCACCACGATCCTTGCCGGCCAGAACCCGGACCTTGTCTCCCTTGCGGACTCGCATTCCCATGGCTACAGAACCTCCGGGGCCAGCGACACGATGCGCATGAAACGTTTCTCGCGCAGCTCACGTCCGACCGGGCCGAAGATACGGGTGCCACGGGGCTCCCGGTTGTCGTTGATCAGCACGGCTGCGTTCTCGTCGAATCGGATGTAGGAACCGTCGGCTCGACGTCGCTCCTTGGCGGTACGGACGACGACGCACCTAACAACATCACCCTTCTTGACCGCGGCA
>JAOUGG010000892.1 GCA_029857855.1 Acidimicrobiia bacterium
TCGGTTCGCCGAGGCGACCCATCGGCGTCACGTTCCGCATCTGCTCCAGCGTCCGCTCAGCCAGGTCGGCCGGCAAGATCTCGAGCGCCGCGTTGAGGAGGCGGGTGTCGACCATGCCGGGCGCGACGCTGTTGACGCGGATGCCGAACGCCGCCCACTCGAGCGCCATGACCTTCGTCGCCATGATGACGCCGGCTTTGGCGATCGAGTAGTGACCCGTGTTCAGCTGTGCGTCGATGCCGGAGAGAGAAGAGACGTTGACGATCGTTCCACCGCCGTTGTCCTTCATGTAACGGGCTGCGGCCTGGGACAGGAAGAACAAACCCTTCAGGTCGAGGTTCATGATGGAGTCCCATCCGCGCTCGTCCATGTCCATGGCGGGAGCGAAGAAGTTGGTGCCTGCGTTGTTCACCAGAACATCAAGCCGACCCAGCTCCTCCACGGTCCGGTCGATGACGGGCGCCAGCTGATCCGTACGCCCGAGGTGGGCGGCGATCGGGACAGCCCGCCGGCCATGTTCACCGATGGCGTTGGCAACCCGTTCCAGCTGGTCCTGGTCCCTGCTGACGACGACAACGTCGGCACCGACCTTGGCGAGCAGCATGGCGGTTGCTTCGCCGATACCCCGACTCGCCCCGGTCACGACGGCGACCTTGCCCTCCAGCGAAAACTGCGGAAGCTCCATTCCTCTGCTCCTTCCGACAGGTCCAGTGGACAAACCGTAGACCATTCGCCGGACGCTCGCCTGCGGCTCCTCCCAGTGGCTATCCGACCACGGCGTGTTGCGTCGCCCAGAGGGCAGCGGCCGCCCGGGTCGACACCCCGATCTTGGTGTAGACGTGCTGAATGTGGTGATCGGCCGTCTTCGGCGAGATGAAGAGCCGTTCGGCGATCTCCCTGGTGGTGAGCCCCCGGGCCGCCAGGCGGAGCACGTCCATCTCACGGTTGGTCAATCCGCCCGGATGCCGGCGGCGCGGGGCACCGGCGCCTGCGCCGACCTTTTGACCGGCGGCCATGAGCACTGCGTTCACGGCGTCCGGTTCCAGGACACCGGTCGCGGCCTGCTGCCGAAGCTCGGCGGCAGCGAGATTGTCGGGCAGGGCCGGTCGGTCGGCCCTGTCGGTGGTCAACGCAATGTAGGCGTCGGCGGCACAGAGGACTGCGGCACCACGGTCGCAGGCACCGGTGCCGAGACCCTTGTGGTAGCCGGAAGCGTCGGCCTTCTCGTGGTGGGCGGCTGCGATCGGGACCAGCTCGGCGAGCGCCGGCGACCGTCGCAGCATCTGCTCGGTGAGCATCGTGTGGAGTTCGACGCGGTCGAACTCCGTCCGGGTGAGCGGGCCCGGCTTGTCCCAGATCGAGTTGGGCACCGCCGTCGTGCCGAGATCGTGGACGAGCGCCGCACGCCGAATGGCGGTCACCACCGTCCGGTCCAGCTGCAGTTTCCCGGCCGCGTCGCCCGCCAACCGGGCGCAGCGGCGACTGTGACCGACCATGAAGGGCGACTTGAGGTCGATGAAGTCGGCGATCAGCTCGAGAGCATCGTCGAAGGTGTCGTCCAGGAGGCGATGCGGCTCCGGTTCGCGCTCGAGCACGGCGTCCCAGGGGTCCACTTTGGCCAGTCGTTCGAGCCAGCCGGGTCCGTTGGCGACAAACAGATCGGCGAGAGCCGGATCGTAGGTCCGATCACGTCGGTCGCGGGCCGCTTCGATGGCGGCCGCCGGCGAGGAATGGCGGGCGATGGCCTCCATGTCGTGGGTCAGATGCACGATCCTCATGGCCAACGGGATCGCCTCACCGGCGGCGCCGTTCGGGAACCCGTGGCCGTTCCAGCGCTCGAAGGTGAAGGCCAGCGCCTCCCTGACCCCGGTGCCGAGATCAAGCCGTTCGAGGAGCATGTCCCCTACCTCGCAGCCCGACGCGAAGTTGTGGACCGCCCAATCGTGTGCTCCCTGATGGATGGCCTCGACGATCTGCTCCCGCTCCTCCGGGGGACGTCCGGCGGTGGCGAACGTGATCACGTCGCGGATCACTTCGGCCGGGTTGGCCGCGTCGTGGACCAGGGTCTGGGCTCGAATCGCTATCTCGTCGCCGAACAGGGTCGCCACTTCGTGGGCGTGGCCGGTGCAGCCGATGTAGCGCAGCAGCGCGACCCAATAGACCGTTCGTCGAAGTTCCGGGTCGACGTCGACTTCGTCGTTCAACCAGCAGGCAAGCAGGCAGGAGCGCAATT
>JAOUGG010000893.1 GCA_029857855.1 Acidimicrobiia bacterium
CCCGTCGTGCACGATCTGACTGCGGCGTTCACGATCTTCTGCTTCCTCGACGCCAACCCCCCGTCGGAACTCGCCATCTGGCGGCGGGAGGCGTTCGCCGAGATCGCCAGCCATCACCACTACCTCGAACGACGGGAGTTGATCGATCGGGTCCCCGACGAACTCCTGCGTAAACCCCACGGCGAGATCGAGAAGCTGTACCGGGCCGATTGGCGGCAGTTCCTCGACGCCGGCGACCTCGGGGCCGTCGAGGCGGACGATCATTCGTGACCGTTCGAGTACGGTTCTCCCCGGCACCGACCGGGTACCTTCACGTCGGCGGCGCCCGTTCGGCGTTGTTCAACTGGCTCTACGCCCGGAAGACGGGCGGCACCTTCATTCTCCGGATCGAGGACACCGACGCCGACCGGTCGCGTCCCGAACTGATCGACAACATCCGCGACAGCCTGCGCTGGCTCGGCCTCGACTGGGACGAGGAGTACCGCCAATCCGATCGCTTCGACCAGTACCTGGCCGCTATCGACGGCTTCCTCGACCGGGGCCAGGCCTACTACTGCGACTGCAGCCAGACCGATGTCCGGGCCCGTGTCGGTGAGAACGCCGGCTACGACGGTCACTGCCGCGATCGAAACGTGGCCAAACCGGCCGACGGCACGGGTGGTGTGGTCGTGCGATTTCGCACGCCCGACGAGGGCACGACCGGCTGGGACGACCTGATCCGGGGTCGGGTCGAGTTCGAGAACTCGGTCATCGAGGACTTCGTGATCGTGCGCTCGAGTGGTGTGCCGATGTTCCACCTGGCCAACGCCTGCGACGACTTCGACATGGGCATCACCCATGTCATTCGCGGCGAGGATCTGATCAACACCGTGCCCCGGGTTCTGCTCCTGCTCGACGCTTTGGGTGCGACCGAGCCGCCCCACTATGCCCACCTTCCCTTGATCGTCAACGAGCAGCGCAAGAAGCTGTCGAAGCGGCGCGACGACGTGTCGGTCGGCGACTACACGAATCGTGGCTACCTGGCCGAAGCCATGCGGAACTACCTGGTCACGCTGGGCTGGGGGGCGAAGGACGACGTCGAGATCCGGCCGATCTCGGAGATCATCGAGCGCTTCGACCTGGCCGACATCAACAAGGCGCCGGCCTTCTTCGACGTCAAGAAGCTCGATCATTTCAACGGCGAGTACATCCGGATGCTCGACCTCGATGCCTTCGTCGAAGCATCCCGGCCCTTCGCCGGGCCGGTCGACGACGACCTCTACCGGCGCCTTGCGCGATCGGTGCACGAACGGATTCGTCACTACGACGAGATCCCGGCACTGATCGACTGGGTCGTCGGCGAACCACCGGAGCCCGATGGCAAGGACTGGCGCAAGGTCATGGGCCGCGACGACGTGGCCAATGTGCTCGACCTGGTGGCCGAACGGCTCGAGACCGTCGCATGGGAACCCGAGGCGTTGGCCGAAGCCGTACTTGGCGCCGGCGAGGTGTTGGGCACCAAGTCCCAGCTCCCGGTTCGAATGGCCGTCACCGGCCGTCGGTCCGGCCTGCCGTTGTTCGAGCCCATGGCGGAACTCGAGAGGAGCACCGTTCTGGAACGAATACGGAAGGCCCGTGGCCGACTCGACTGACCTCGGGGCAAGAGGCCGCCGCACAGCTGCCGGACGTCCGCGGAGGCGGCTGTCGGCCCGTCGAGTGGCTCGTTTGGCCCTCGGCCTCGGCTTGCTCTATCTGCTTGCCAACATCGCCGATGTGGCGTGGACGTCGACCCGGCAGACCGACGCGTCGGCCCCGGCCGCCATCGTGCTGGGTGCGGCCCAGTACAACGGCGAGCCGTCGGCCGTGCTGCGGGCCCGGCTCGATACGGCGGCGGAGTTGTGGAGCAGTGATCGGGTCGACCTGATCGTGGTCACCGGCGGGGGACAGAAGGCCGACGTGACCACCGAGGCCAAGTCGGGCTACAACTACCTGCGGGAGACCCACGGGATGTCCGACGAGGAACTCCGGCTGGAGGTGCAGGGCGCATCGACCTACCAGTCCCTGGCCGCCGCGGCCCGGTTCCTGACCCGTGAGGGTATCGGCGAGGTGATCATCGTCACCGACCCGTACCATGCCCGCCGGTCGCAACTGGTGGCCGAGGAGGTCGGTCTCGAGGCCGCCGTCTACCCGACGGAACAGTCACCGTCGGTCGGGCGGATCCTCCGGGAAGGGCTTGCGGTTGCGGTGGGTC
>JAOUGG010000115.1 GCA_029857855.1 Acidimicrobiia bacterium
CCGGCCGACGTCTCGGTGCTCTCAATGGTGTCGTCGCGGCCGGCACGTTGACCCCGGTCGAGAACCTCGAGCTCCTCGTGACAACCGCCCCGATCAACGATCCGTCCCGCCGCAGCGACCTCGATCTGACGATCGTTGCGCTCTCGCCGTCGGCCTTCGACGCCGTCCGGGCGCAGCTCGCAACCGGCAGGTTGTTCGACGAAGGTTTCTCGAACCGGGCCGACCCCGTTGCCGTGTTGGGGGCGACGGCAGCCGAGCGGCTGGGAGTGAACGACCTCTCCGTGCAACCGGCGATCCGAGTTGGGGACGATGTCTTCACCGTCATCGGCATCGTCGATGACGTCGCCCGCCAGTTCGAGCTGCTCAATGCCGTTATGCTCCCGGAGGGCACGGCCCGCCGTTTCTACCACCTTCAGCGGCCGGAACTGGTGGTGGTGGAGACCGAAGTCGGCGCTACCGGCCTGGTCGCTCGCCAAACCCCCTTGGCGCTTCGACCCGACGCCCCGGAGGCCCTCGAGGTGGCGACACCCCGGGATCAGGAGCGCCTGCGCGATGTGGTGGCGTCCGACCTCGATCTTCTGTACGTTCTGCTCGGAGCGGTGTCGTTGCTCGTCGGCGCGGTCGGCATCGCCAACGTGACCCTGGTCTCGGTCATGGAGCGCACAGCCGAGATCGGCCTGCGGCGGGCTCTAGGCGCCTCCCGCATCCACATCGCAACCCAGTTCCTGCTCGAGAGCGGGACGATCGGCCTCATCGGCGGGATTCTGGGATCGAGCGCCGGTGTTCTTGTGGTGGTTTCCGTCGCCGCAGTTCAGTCGTGGGTGCCCGTGGTCGACCCCGGGCTCACCGTGATCGCACCGTTCATCGGTGGCCTGGTCGGGCTGTCGGCCGGTGTCTATCCGGCGGTTCAGGCCGCCCGACTGGAACCGGTTGACGCGCTGCGCGGTGGAGTGACATGAACGGCGGCTTCGGGTGTTGCCGGATTGTCGAACCTGGGTCAGCAGGCGTTCAGGCACGCCACTCTAGAATCCGCCGATACTGACCGAGCGGTTTCCGGCCTGGAGGCTGCTGATGAATGGGCGCCTGTCTTGGACCGAAAGGGCGTGTAATGACCGCTACGACAAAGGACCGACGCCGGACCGGCGCCTCCGACGGTGGCGATCTCGTTGTCGAACTCCGGGGGGTCACGAAATCGTTCACCTCGTCGACCGGATCCACCGTCGTTCTGGAGGACGTCGATCTCACGATCACCGCCGGGGAGAAGGCCAGCCTCGTCGGGCCGTCGGGGAGCGGCAAGTCCACACTTTTGGCACTTGTTGCCGGGCTGCTTCGACCCGACAGCGGAACGGTGTCGATCGACGGGATGGCCTACTCCGAACTCGGCGAGCGGGACCGGGCCCAGATCCGGGCCGACCGCATCGGCATCGCGCTCCAGTCCGACAATCTGATCCCATTCCTGTCTGCTCGTGAGAACGTCGAGCTGGCCCTGTCGTTCTCCTCGGCCGCTCGCTCCCGGCGGGCGGTCCGGGCCCGGGCCGGTGAGCTGCTCGATGGTCTCGGCCTGACCGACCGTGCCCATCACATGCCCCGCCACCTCTCGGGCGGCGAGGCTCAGCGAGTGGCGTTGGCCGTGGCGATGGCCAACGAGCCGGCCCTGCTGCTTGCCGACGAGGTCGTCGCGGCGCTCGACGGCGACACAGCGGTCCGCGTCGTCGAGATGGTGTTGGAGGCCGACTTCGCCGTGCTGTTCGTCACCCACCACGTGGCCCTGGCCGATCGGGTCGACAGTCGCTATGAGCTCGTCGACCGACGGGTCGTCAGGAGATGAGAACGAAAACGGCGGAGCGCCTCCCGACCGTCGGCCGGATCGAGGCCCGCAACCTCATCGTCGACTATCGGACCGACCAGGGCACGGTTCGGGCCCTGGACTGCTCCGAGTTCAGCGTCGAGCCGGGCTCCAACGTGGCGATCATGGGCCCGAGCGGATGCGGGAAGTCCACCTTGCTGGGGTTGCTGGCCGGGCTGGCCGTGCCAACCAAGGGGACCGTTGCCGTCGGGGACACCCGCGTCTCGTCGCTTTCGGAACAGCAACGAGTCCTGTTTCGCCGTCGGTCGCTCGGCATGGTGTATCAGGCCGACAACCTGCTACCGCACCTCACCGTCGAGGAAAACGTCGGTCTCCAGCTTGCTATCTGCCGGTCCGAACTCCCAGCCGACCACGGCAGCGATCCGACCGATGTGCTGGAGCGATTGGGTCTTTCCGATCTGGCCCGCCGGCTTCCGGATCAACTGTCGGGAGGCCAGCGACAGCGGGTGGCCGTGGCCAGAGCCATCGTGCACGGTCCGGCGGTGATCCTGGCCGACGAGCCGACGGGAGCCCTCGACGCCGACAACGCCGAACGGGTCATAGAACTGCTCGTCGAGGTCCAGCGGCAGACCGGGGCGACAATGGTGGTGGTCACCCACGATCCGGCAATCGGGGCCCACCTCGAGCGCACGGTGCTGCTGGATCGCCCGCTCCCGCCCGGGGAGGGCGACGATGCTCACTAGCTACGTCGTCGCCGAGCTGCTTCGGGTGCCTCGCCGCACCCTGTCGACCATGGCGGGCGTCACGTTGGGTGTGGGACTGTTCTGCGGTGTCCTGTTCTTCGTCGACGGCCTTTCGGCCTCGATGACACAGCGAGCGGTGGCACCACTCGCCATCGACATACAACGGATCGTCACCGAGAGGGCCGGAGGGGAACTCCTCCTCACCCAGGTCTTCGAACCGGCTGAGACCCTGGCCTCCGGTGAGCAGTCAGCCGTCATGATCGAGATTCACAACGACAGCGAACTCCCGGCCAACGAGGTGACCGTCCGATCCTCGCCTGGTTCGGGCCTGACCTACGTCGCCGGCTCCGCCGAGATGGACGGCACGCCACTTGACGACGGTGACGGGAACCCGTTCGCCCAAGGAACGGCCCAGACCGGACTCAACCTCGGCCGGCTCGAACCGGGCGCCGGTCACACCCTGACCTATCGGGTCGAGGCCACCGAGTCCGTGACTCTCGGTGACGACCAGGTTCGGACAACCTTCTCGTCCCGTGAGTTGGTCAGCCCGGTAGCGGCCAACGCCCGAGCCACTGTGCCCATGGCCGAGCTGGCCGGGTTGATCGGTGCCATCGACGGTGTCCATGCGGCGAACCAGCTGTCATTGGCCAGCCTCGGTTCCGGCACACTCTCGTCGGGGTCGGTCACGGCCACGGGGCCGGTTCGCATCTTCGGGTTCGATGCGGCCTACGCCGAGGCCGACGACGCCATCCGGATCGTCGAGGGCCGCTTCGAACCCGGCGGAGCCGTGATCAGCAGCGAGGCGGCCCGTGATCTGAACATCGGGATCGGGGATCCGGTGACCGCGGACCTGCCGGACGGGTCGACCATGGTTCGCGACGTGACCGGAATCGCCGACCTGAGCGCAGCCCGATCGTTGTTCAGCAGTCGCCGGGGCGGCGATCTGGAAACCTTCATCTATACCCGAAACGCCATCGTCGTGTCGCCGGTCGACTTCGCCGACATCGTGTATCCGGCCTACGAGCGGGCTGCGACGACAACCGGCGAGCGGCTCAGAAACCCCCCGATACGGGAGATCGACATCACCCTCGACGACACCCGACTGGCCGCCGACCCGGCCACCGCTGTCGGTGAGACGACCGCCATCGCCGAGGCGGTCAGCGAGGTTGCGGCCTCCCAGGACTACCTGCTCGACAACATCTCGAACACACTCCAGGTGGCGGCCGACGATGCAGTGGTGGCCAAGCGCCTCTTCGTCTTTCTCGGCGTACCCGGAGGTTTGCTCGGGGCAGCTCTGGCCGCCTATGCCGGGACGGTTCTGGCCGGGGCACAACGGCGGGAGCAGGCGACCTTGCGGGTTCGAGGAGCCAGCCGTGGCCACCTGGTCCGCATGCTGGGAGTCCGCACCGCTCTGCTCACGGGGGTCGGCTCCGTGGTCGGGCTCCTCCTCGGCTACGGTGCCACCGCTGCGATCCTGGGCCAGGAATCGCTCAGCCGGGCATCCGCCGCCAGCCTGATCCGCTCCGCGATCACCGGTTCGGTCGGGGGCTTTCTCGTAACCGGGGCCGCGCTGTACATCACCGGACGGCGGTCCATCGATCGGGAGATCAACGAGGATCGCGCCCGCCTGGCCCACCGGCCACCCCTGTGGCGCCGGGCCTGGCTTGACCTGATCATTCTCGGTCTCGTCGTGATCGGCACCGGTGTGGCGCTCTGGGCCGACGCCTTCGCCGGGGCCGCCGGCTCGGTGTACTTCGGTCGGTCGGTTCAACTGAACCTCAGCCTGCTGGTGTTTCCGATCGCGGTGTGGCTCGCCGGCAGCCTCCTGGCCGCCCGGGTCCTCGGATCGGTGCTGACCGCGACCCAGCCCCAGTCGTCTGCCCATCTGCAGCGACCTCTGGCCTCCCTCTACCGGCTGAGCATCGGCCGCCGTCCGTGGGCCATCGGCAACGGGGCAGTCGTTGTGGCCCTGGTGGTGGCGCTGGCCACCTGCCTGACCGCCTTCACCGCCTCCTACGACGGGGCCAAACGTCGTGACGCTCTCTACGCCAACGGCTCGGATGTCCGGATCACGCCCAGGCCCAACTCCGAGATGGTGATCGGACCCGACGACGCCGACGTGTTCCGGACCGAAGGTATCGAGGCCGTCTCACCGGTGATCTATGCTCCGAGCAACGTGATTCTCCGCAGCGCCCGGACATCGGACCCGGCCAACCTGGCGGCCATCGACCCGGCCGGCTTCGTCGCCGTCGCCCCCCTCGACGGCACCCGGTTCGTCGAAGCCGACGCAACCGCCGCGCTCGAGTCCCTGGCTGACGCTCCCGATACCATCCTGCTGAGCGAGGAGATGGCCGACTTTCTCAAGGTGGAGGTTGGTGACACGCTCCACGTGTTGGTGGCCCGGGCCACCGACGATCAGGTTGAAATCGACCTGGTGATAACCACTCTGTTCGAGCGGATACCGGGATTTCCCGACGGCGCCGATGCCGTGATGTCCCTGGCCCGCCACACCGAGGCGGCTCCGAACAAGCCACCCGACTTCTTTCTGGCGTCCACCGTAGCGCCAGACGACGAGACTCTCGAGCAGGCGGTAACCGCCATCCGGCAGGGTCCAGGCACCCGATCCGCCTTCGGGATCGAGACCAGGATCTCCGCTCTGGCCCGCGACCAGTCGAGTCTCGCCGCCCTCAACATCGCCGGATTGACCGATCTCGACGCCAGCTTCGCGCTTGGTATGGCCGTGGTCGCCATCGCCATCTTCGTCTTCGGGTTGTTGCTGGCCCGCCGAAGGGAGTACGTCACGCTGCGGGCCCAGGGGATGGAGGCCCGCGCCATCCGTCTCCTGATCGGTTCCGAGGCGGCGACGGTCGCGGCCGCCGGCGCCGTTTCCGGCCTGGTCGTCGGGGCGGTGATGGGTTTCTATTTCGTCTCGGTGCTTCGGCCGCTGTTCGTCCTGCGGCCCTCCTACCAGCTGCCCGCCGGCGGCGCAATGGTCCCGGTGCTGCTGGTGGCCGTGGCGACCCTCGCGACGTCGATCGTCGGGTCGAGGCTGGTCAATCGAATGGAGCCGACCGAGCTGTTACGCGACGAGTGACCTCGATCGGTTGCACTCAACCGCCGGGTTGGCGGGTGACCTCGATGAGATCCTCGTCGGCCATGAGGCGGCGGGCCATGGCGGCGATGTCGGCTGCATCGATGGCCGACACCGCCGACGGGTCGGCGAACGGGTCGGTGGACGTGCCGTCGAGGTAGCCGGTGAGCAGCGCTTCGAGAAGGTCGAAGTTGGTGAAGAACTGGAGGTCGTTGCTGAGCACGGCCTTGGCCTCGGACAGATCGGCGGCCGATGGGCCGTCGGCCATCAAGGTGGCCAGCTCCTCGTCGACCACGGCTTTGATCTCGTCGAGTCGGGCCGGGTCGCCGTCGACCGAGATCTCGAACGACGTGGCGCCCGAGTTGAGGTAGCCGGAGTTGACGGTGGCGGTGCCGCCACCGTAGGAGGCCCCCAGCTCCTCCCGGACCCGACTGAAAAGGCGGTCGTTGATGATGCCCGCCACCAGCTCGGCGATGAGCCGGTCCCGCACGGTCAACCGTTCGGTCGACACGAAGACCCGGTCGAACCCGGCCCCCGAATCGTTCTGACCGGCATCGACGACCAGGCGGATCGGCCCGGTTGGGTAGCGGCCGGCCGGAGCGGCCGTCGGGCCGCCTGCACCGCCGCCCGGCAGCGAACCGAGGTAGTCGACCACGACGCCTTCCAGGTCGCCCCGGTCGATGTCGCCCACAACCAGGAACACGAACTCGTCGGCGGCGCCGAAGCGGCTCTCATAGATCGACAGCAGCTCGTCGGCCGACGCCGCGTCGACCTCTTCGGCGGTCGGAAGCACGAACAGGTTGGGGGTCGACTCGAACCGGGCTTCGCGCTCGGCGGCGAACGAGGCGAAGGAGGGTTCGGTTTCCACCGACCGCAGCTGGGCCTCCATCTGGTTGCTGGCCTCGGCCAGGCCGCCGTCGTTGATGTCGGGGGCGGTGAGGTAGGCGTTGATCAGCTCGAACAGCACGTCGACGTCGTCGGCGGCCGCCGACGCGCTCAAACCCTGGAACCGGGTGTCGACGAACGGGGTGACGATCACCTGCCGATCGCTCAGGTAGCGGTCGAGGGTGACCTGGCTGACGCCGGCGACACCCGAGCTGGTGACGGCTCCGACCGCCATGTCGGCCAGTGCGCTCTCGTCGACCGTGAGATCCTGGCGGCCCGATCCGCCGACGGCCAGGACGTCGACCTGGTTCGACGCGATCGTCGAGTTCCAGAACAGCACGGTGATCCCGTTGTCGAATTCCCACCGGTAGGAGCCGTTGAACTGATTGAAGAACTCGCCTTCGGTCACCGGGTCGGGACCGTCGGGTCGGGCCAGTAGCTGCTCGATCTCCTCGGCGTCGACCTGACCCAGCAGCTCACCGGCCAGCCCGTCCGCCACTGCGTCGGCCAGTTCGGCCTGCGACGGCAGTTC
>JAOUGG010000116.1 GCA_029857855.1 Acidimicrobiia bacterium
CGCCCGGCGGTTCGACGAGGCGGTGGCGGTGGCCCGGTTGATGCTGGCCGCCGATGCCGGTTCCGGGGGCGATGTTGCCGGCGGGGGCGGGGGCGACGTTGCTGGCGGGGGCGGTGTTGGCGGCGGTGTTGCTGGCGGCGGCGGCGGCGCGAAGGCCTTGGCGGTGTTCGAGGCTCGGGTGGCCGACGGGGTCGACGTCGGGGTGGCGGCGACCACAGCCCGGCTGGGGTTGGAGTCGCTGCCGGGCGCGGAGTTGCGGACGCTCGTCGATCGTGTGGCGGCCGTCTTCGAGCCGGGCGGTTCGGGGCCACCCGGTGGCTTCACGGTCTCCGAGTGGGCGTGGCTGCCGTTCACGATGCGCATGGGATACGGGCGGCGCCGGCAGTCTTCCGGCGACGGTGGCTCCGGCGACGGAATCCGATCGGGTGTGTGGGTGCCCGACTTCAACGGCGGCCCCGACGCTGCCACGACCCGGGTGGCGGTGGTGGCCGAGTTCGGGCGGACCGGGATCGACGGCAGTGGGGGCGCCGTCCTGGCCGATCAGCTGGTCGACCTGGCGCTGAGCGAACCGAGCTCCGAGGATCTGCGAGTGCACGGCCGGATCGCCGACGCGGTGGCCGATCCCACCACGGGGTTGAGCCGTGCGTTCTTCGCCACGCTCGGGGCGGCGGGCACGGCGGTGCTGCCCGACGTGGTGGCGGCGTCGACACACCGGGGCCCGACCGAGGTGTTGCCGGCCGACGACGCGAAGCTGGAGGTGATCGGTCGCTACGGTTCCGGCCTGGCCGCCGTGGAACGGGCCGGCGAGCTGGCGTTCACCGCCGACGAGCTGTTCGCTCGCCCGAGCGCGCACAGTCCGGCCTCCTACTTCGCCGGCGATGGCGGCTTTCGTCAGGAGTTCGTGGTCGATGCGGCGACGGTCATGCTGGCCGACCTCGAGCCCAATGCCTGGGCGATCGCCGATCCTCGAACGCTCGTGCTCACCGAGATCAACGGCCACGGGATCGATGGGCGGGCGGCGCTGCTCGACTCACTCGAACACCGGCTCGGCCCCGACTACCTCGACGCCATACTGTGGCCGCCGGTGGCGATCCACTCCCCCGCCGGTGCGGGTGGCCGTGACCGTCACGTGGTCGGCGACCTGCTCGGTCCCCTGATCGCCGTGCCCAGCGCCCGCCCCGGCTTGGCGGCCGACGTGGTCGACGCCGCCGCCCGTCATCCGCACGTGCCCCGGCTGGAGACGGCCGACGTGATCCAGCACGTCATCCTGAGCGACACGCTGTTGATCGCCCCCGAGCACGGGGCGGCGTTCGGGCGGCCGGTCGATGCCCTGGCGCCCGAAGTGAGTGCACGGGATGTCGTCGATGTGATGGAGCGGGTGTTCCTGGCCGGTTCGGGCGGTGGGTTGCTGCTCTACATGGACGGCGTCGTACCGGCGGTGACCACGTTCGCCTACGAGTCCGGCGGGCTCGACGCGCTCACCGATGAATACCTCGAACTCAGCGGCGAACTCGTGGGCAAGATACGGGCGGCGTTCGCCAACGCCCGTCTCACCGAGGCGATCAACACCGACCACCTCATCGAGAACGCGAAGCTCTACGGAGCGTCGGTGGCGACAGCACTCGGCGGTCTGGCGTTCATGGGTGCCGGAGCGGCGGTGGCGGTCGTCGGCGGTGCGGCGATGAACGTCGGCGCCGGGCACGCGTCCAACCTCTGGGACGCCGACAACGTAGAAGCCGTTCTCGCCGCAATCGTGTCGGAGGAGGACGGCCAGTCAAGCGGCTACCGGTTGCAGGTGGCCGACACCCTCGAGGATCTGGAGAGCTTTCCGGGGTTCACTCCCGCCATGGTCGCGGGGTTCACGGGCGGGGTCCTCGTGTGGCGCAACGGTGAAGCGATCGGAACCCTCGGCACCTGGCAGGACCGCATCTCCTCGATCGAGAGCCGCTCGCACGACCACACCGACCGCTACCTCCGCCGCCCGGGCCAGTAGAATCGGATGCCGCTCGTCGGTCGACGACGTCGTCTACCGGTAACGGCGGGCTGATCCGAAGCGACATCACCTCGGCGGATCACTTCGGGGCAACGACTGGGACGCCGTTTGCCATTGCGGCGTCAGCGAGGCGGTCGTCGTAGGTGACGAAGCCCTCGAGGTCATCACCGAGATCGAGGGCGGCGGTGAGATGGAGATCCGCGCCCTGCAACCAGGACCGAGGCGGGACGGTCCCCGACTCGGCGACCACAAACTTCACCAATGCCGGGTGTCGATGTAGGACGCCACGTCAGTACCGCTCGTCGTCCCTCATGTCCGACAAGACTTCGGACAGCTCGGGCCCGGGCTCCGGGGCGGGCAGATCGGCGTCGGGTCTGACCGCACGGCGGCGAGCCCTCATGCGCCGGTGGGATTCGGTTGTGCCGTCGTGGAAGGTGCCGAACAGGGCGTCGAGGGGCACGAGCCGGTTGCCGTAGTTGCATTCGAAGTAGCGGTGGTGCAGGTGGTGGTAATAGTCACCGGCGCCGAACGACCACCGTCCGAACACCTCCACCCGGTCGAAACCGCAGTGGCTGGCCGCAGGCGATATGCCGCTGTAGAGCAGCAGCATCAGGACGACCACTGGGTGGCTGGGCACCACCCACAACAGCACCGGGGCGCTGAAGTAGAGGAGGTGTTCGAGGGGGTGCATCGAGATGCCGCTCCACGGGCCGGTGTTGGGGTTGCGGTGGTGCACCTTGTGGGCCAGCCGGTAGAGCGGTTCGACGTGGAGCAGTCGGTGGTTGAGGTAGAAGTGCAGCTGCGACCAGAACACCATGGCCACGACGAGGGCTCCGAGGTAGAGCCAGTCGTCGGTCCACGAGCGCACCAGTCGAGGGTTGTTGGCCATGATCCACCAGGTCGCACACTCGTACAGCGACCAGATGGTCACACCGCTGCCGAGCGACCAGATCATGTTGTCGATCACCTGGTTGTTGGCGGTGAACGTTCGGCTGTGTGAGAACGGGCGGTCGGTGTATTTGAGCCGGTCTCCCTGGGTGCGCCGGCGGTGGAGGAAGTAGTGCAGGCCTCCGGCCCACAGCGTCAGCAGCACGAGGTTGCGGGCCCACACGGTGAGGATCCAGCCGGGGCGCAGCGTCTGCATCGACGCCAAGCTCGGTGTGAGCAGGTACCAGATGGCGACCGACAGCAGGGCGTAGAAGATGAGAAGCGGGGCGACGAGCGCCCGGGCGTTGACGGCGAGCAGTTCACCTGGTCGGGGCGGCCAGGCGAAGAGCGGCGAGATCGTGATGGGAACGTCCGGTTCGTAGTTGGTGCCGGCCATTTGTCTTCCTCAGCAGTTCACGGCGAAGGCCAAGGCCTCGCAGACCCTACTCACCGTCAGGTCATCGAGGGTGGTGATGTGTTCGGTGAGGTATGCCTTTCGGATGGTCCGGAGGTTGTCGACCGCGAGTACGCACTCCTCGGGCATCCCGTCGGTCGGACCCAGTCGGACCTCGGTGGGGATCGACCGGATGACGCGTGTCGCCGGGACGGCCAGAAACTGATTGAGCACTGCGATCCCTTCATCCCTTGTCAGGACCAAGTAGGGTCGCCGTTTCTCGTCCGGCCCCTCATGCCACCAGACTTCACCTCGGGCTACCATTCGACCCCGGCCTGGTCGGCTTCGAGGTCCATTCGCTCGGCGGTCTCGTGCCCGGCCCGATCGTTGGCGGCTTCCAGGTCACCCCACCCATCAGGGGTTTGAGGTGGCACTCGGCGGTATCCCTCGACGTAGGCGTCAACGGCTCGGGATTGGCGCTGGCCGTGCAGGAACTCGGTAACAGCCTGCCGGATCAACGCTGAACGGGACATGTTCCGAAGCTCCGCCTCGTCGTCGAGCGCCGCCACCAACTCGTCTGAGAGCTGGACCATCGTCTGGGTTCGAGCCATAGCCATATCATAGCCCTATTGTTCACGTCATGTCGCCGCTGGCCGCTCATTTGGCGTAGCGGCTCATTTGGCGTAGCGGCTCATCTGGTCATAGGTCGACTGAGCCAGGATGTCGATCTTGCGGAACCAGTGGCCGAGGGCTCGAGGCGGTTGCCCGTCGGCGGACCGTATCTCGATCTCGTCTGCGTGGTTGTATATGTCAACGAGAAACTGCTGCTGGATCTCGACCGGAGCGTCCGAACCCGGGAGAGGACCGACGGCCGCGATCACCTCGTCGCCCTCGAGTTGATCGGTCGTCATGAACGCATTGATCACCTCGAATCGGGTCAAGATGTAGAGGCTGCGACGCCACTGCTCTTTCTCCTCGTCGCTCCAGTCGGCCTGGAATGGATTCTCGTCGAGTGTCCACAACAGGTCGTCGACGGTGGCCACGAGATCGGCGGGGGCGTCGGTCGACGAGGTCTGCTCCTCGTCCGCCTCCGGTTGGGCAGCGTCCGCCTGCAGTTCGGTCGTGGGCGGTTCCGGATCGGTCGCCACGGCGGCGATCGCGGGAACGAGGGTCTCCGACGTCGAAAGCTCCACCGCTTCGGAGGTGATCTGCGGTTCCGATGAGGATGCGCTTGCCGTATCGGCGTGCGTTTGATCGGCGGCTTCAGTCGATGATCCGCACGCCGTCAGGATCAGGGCCGCATACAACGCTGTGGTGGCGAGGGCGAGGAGGCCGAGCCCGTAGCGGGTGATCGTCGTGGTGGCGGCCGTCGCCAGCGTGTGCTGTCGGGCAGGTCGGGCGCGGTCGTTGGTGGTGGGCATCGCGGTGTCTCCGATCTTTGGTCGAACACCGATACCAACGGCCGAGGAGGCGCTGCGTGACGGAGAATGTGGTTTTCCACAAGTGTCGTCGGCGGCGAGGGAATGTAGTGTTGGCCGCCGAGCGGATGGGCGGCCCGGCCGCGGGAAGCAGGCGGTTTACCGCGGCCCGGCCCCCGCCGCTCACTTCGACGTTCGGTGATCGTCCGCTATCGGTGGCTATCGGTGGCTCACGGCTTCGACGCCGGGTAGATCGGCGAATGCCGTTTTGTCGGCCGTGACCACCGTGCGCTCGGACGCCTTCGCCGTCGCTGCGATGATCAGATCATGTGCACCCCGCGCTCGTCCGGAACGGCGCACAGCGGCGAGGAGCTCGGCGTGGTGGCCGGCAACGTTCGTGTCGTAGACCAGGGTTGGGATCGAATCGATGATCGAGCCGACGAAGTTGCGTCGAGCCGTTCGATGCTTCCCGCTTGCCAGCTGAACGCCCACGATCAACTCGGCGACGGTGACGGCGGCGATGGCAACGTCGTCGTCGTCACTGATCACCGACTCGACGGCGGCCTCCGAACGTTCGGCGTCGATCAGGAACGTCGTGTCGAGCAGGAGGAGGGTCATGGTCGCTCCTGCAGCTCCAGCAGATCTCTCAGCTCGGCGAGATCGCCCGCCCAGCCACCATCGACCGTGTGGCGTTTGAGCAAATCTTTGGCAACGGCTCCGGTGTGAACCTCGACGGGCTCGATCCTGGCCACTACCTTGCCTCGGCGAATCACGGTGAACCGTTCACCACGATGTTCGACGGCGTCGAGAAGGTCGGAGAATTTCCGAGCGGCGTCGGTGGCGGACACATCAGGCATGACATCAGATTATCAGATTTCCATGTCGACGCAAGGTCCGGCCAAGGCCCACGAGTATCCGACAGCCGATAGCGTGGTGATGGCACGGCAGTGATCGGTCCGGAACGGGCCGAGGTGGAGAACGGGGAGGGCAACCCTTGGCACGGGAAACAGCTCAGTGGTTCTTCACTCCGCAGCGCCCGCAGTACAAGAGCCGGGAGGCGTTCCAGGGTCAGTTCTTCACGACCTCGTCGATCGAGTCCGTGGCCGATTCCGTCGTTCGGGAGGCGGTGCAGAACACACTCGACGCCCACGACGGTTCGTCGGATCGACCCCTGATCGTGTTCCGTCTGCACTCGACCCCCGGGCTGCCCACCGTCGACGTCGCCCCGTTTCTCGACGGGCTATGGCCTCACCTCGAAGCGTGCAAGGAAGGTGCCTCGGACCTGCAGGAGAACGGGCACTGCCCGACGCTGGTCATCGAGGATTTCAACACCCGAGGCCTGGTCGGTGATCCGGCCCGATGGCGTGAGCCCGAGGACAAGCGGACCAACGACTTCTACTACTTCTTCCGGGCCGAGGGGAAGTCGTCGAAGTCGGGCGCGACCCGCGGCAGTTGGGGGATCGGCAAGTTCACGTTCGTGCAGGCCAGTGAGGTCAACACGTTCTTCGGGTTCACCCATCGGATCGGGCCCGAGAACCAGCCGGGCGGGCCGGGGCCGCTGGTCATGGGCGAGGCCATCATGGCGTCGCACATGCTCGATGGTGAGGCGTTCACGCCCGACGGGTGGTGGGCGGTCAACGCCCGCATCGACGGCTTCGAGACGCCAATGCCCGCCACCGCCGGCGAGCAGGCCCGGCGGTTCGAGTCGGTGTTCAAACTGGAACGCCGCGATCAGCCTGGCCTGTCGGTGGTGGTGCCGTGACGCGAGTCCGATCTCGTTCAACGCCGCCACGATCGACGCCGCCGTACGATCACTCGCCGACGGTGATCTGTTGACCGAGGTCCGAGCCCACCTGGATCTCGTGCGCCTCGCCGGTGGGAGCCCGATGCATTCGCCGTCGTCGTCTCGATCGCCGGTGAGCGTGATCGAGGTCAGTGAGCTGTCGGCGCAGGATCTATGGAAGGCCGAGGATCTACCGATCGAGACCCGGCAGCAGTTGATGACGGCGTTGGCGTCGGGTCGCCCCTTCGTGGTCAAGGTGCCGGTGGCCGTCGACCCGAAGCAGGGTGATCCGGCGGTCGGGTGGGCGACGGTGGCGTTCGCTCCGTCCACCACGCCGGCGGCCGCCTACTATCGGGGTGGGCTGCGGATCTCGGAGGTGAGCGGGAAGACAGTCCACGGGTACCAGGCCATCGTGTTGACCGGCACCGATGCTCTGGCCGCGTTCCTGGGTGACGCCGAGGGTCCGTCGCACGTGAACTGGAGCGCCCGGACCGAGCGGTTCGGCGGCAAGTACGCCCAGGGTCAGCGGCTGAGATCGGAAG
>JAOUGG010000895.1 GCA_029857855.1 Acidimicrobiia bacterium
TCGCCGTTGGTGAGCAGGTGCCAGGCGATGACCAGGATGGAGTGGCCAACCGCGACCGCGGCTCGTTGGGGTCCGCGTCGTCCCCGGATCTGGGCGTATTGAGCGGCGAGGTAGGTGTTTGTGGTTCTGCCGGCGGCCTGACCGGCTTCGATGAGCGCTTTGCGCAGCCATTGCGAGCCTTTGGTGGTCCGGCTGGATTCGCGTTTGCCTGCGGACTCGTTGTTGCCGGGGCACATGCCAGCCCAGGACGCGAGGTGCCCGGCGGTGGGGAAGCGGGACATGTCGGCACTGATCTCAGCGAGGATCACCTGAGCGGTGCGTGTCGACACGCCCGGGATCGTCACCAGCAACCTCACCGCCGCGTCGTAAGGGCCCAACAAGTCGTCGATGCGCCCGCCGAGGGTCTCGATGGTGGCATCGATCTGGTCGATCCGGACCAACATCGACGACGCGATCAGCGCGTGGTGTTCGTTGAACCGCCCCGCCAGGGCGTCTTGGAGCTGGGGGATCTTGCTGCGGAGCTGGCCCTTGGCCATCTCGGCCAACACGGTGGTGTCGCGTTCGCCGGCGATGAGCGCATCGATCATCTCGCGACCCGACTTGGTCAACACCGCGAGGGCCTTGCGATATCTGGTCAGGTCTCGCAGCGCCCGGAACGGTTCAGGCGGTGGGATTCGGCTGCATCCGGAGCTCGAGCACTGGGTTCCATCGGAGTGCAACGACCGGTCGCGGTTCTACCGATATCGCCTCGGCGCAGACTTTCGAGAACATGAAGACGAGGCCTGGCGGCCGAAGCGCAACGTTCGCTCGTTTCTCACGGTGCTCGTGTACCTGCCGACCGACGAGCCGTGTGTGGGGGGTGAAACGATGATTGATGGTGAAGTGGTGACAGCGGAACCGGGCCGGATTGTCGTGTTCCTCATGACCTGTTGCACGAGGGTCGTCCGGTCGAATGGGGTCAGAAGTTGGTGCTGCGAAACGACATCATCGGGGTCGGTGTATCAGGCCCTTCCGTGGGGGATTGGCGCGACGCAAACCTCTCCGCCGCTCAAATGGCAGCGGTTGCTGACTCGGCTGGTTGGCGAAACGTAGAGGTGGTCAAGCTTCTCAAGGCCGAGTTCAAGGACATGAGTCTCGGTGACGCGAACTCGATAGTGCTTCGAATTCGTGGACGGGCGTATCGGGCCGAGCGTGCATCGACCATGACGGCATTCGCGTACCGTTCTGGGTCATGTCAGTTTCGACACAGCGAGTTGCCGACGGAGCACTTCAGATCACGAACGGGCATGCGGCTGCCGTCGACGAAGACGGAAAGCCGATCTGGCAGGCGTCAGGTGTTGGATTCGGTGGCGAGGGACAGAGAGAGAGGTGACTCGCGGGCTACTCGAATTCGCTCGCACGCTGCTCAGGTAGTGAGCAGGCGAGTGAGCCAGCCTGGCCCAGCTGGAGCTGCCGAGGCTGCGAACCATGAATATCGACGTCACGGCGCAGACGAATATCCGAGCAGATCCGGCAATGAATCGTGGCGCGGGTCCTCGCGCGTGCTCGTCGGGGAGCGAGCATATTGCCTGCCCCTCGACCACTTGGTAGGAACGAGGTGCTACCATAGTTCCATGGCTGTAAAGAAACTCTCGGTGGCGTTGGATGAGTCGGTCGCTGCAGGCGCCGCGTCTGCTGCGGAGCTTCACGGCGTGAGTTTGTCGGCGTGGATCAACGCTGCAGCGGAGAGGGCACTGGTGGTCGAAGCTGGCCTGGCCGCGGTGCGATCGTGGGAAGCAGAGCATGGTGCGCTGACCACCGAGGAGTTGGCGTGGGCTGACGAGGTGCTCGATGCCGGTGCCGACGCCGACCGGCGTGTCGGCTAGCGCATGGGCACTACTTATGACACTGGAGCGCTGATCGCAGGCGAACGCGGCGGGCGAAGGATGTGGGCGCTGCATCGTCGTTCGCTCGAACGCGGCGACGTGCCGATCGTCCCTTCCGGTGTGCTGGGGCAGGGATGGCGTGGCGGGCCACAGGCACAGATGTCGAGACTGTTGGCGGGCTGTCGGGTGGAGGACCTGAATGAGGTGAGGGCGCGTTCGGCTGGAGCGGCATGCGGTGTGGCGGGAACTTCTGATGTGGTTGACGCGTCGGTTGTGGTTGGTGCTGCGGCGCGTGGAGATCTGATCGTCACGAGTGACGCCGGGGACCTTCAGCGCCTCCGCGCCGCACTTGATGTCGATGTC
>JAOUGG010000894.1 GCA_029857855.1 Acidimicrobiia bacterium
GTGGCCGTGCTGGTGGAGGGCCAGACGGGCAATCCCGACCAGACTGGCGGGGGAGTGGCCGGCCCGATCGCTCGTTCGATGCTCGAACAATTTTTCCAGTAGCGCAACCGATGAACACCGCTTGGCCCCCCGACTCGTTACCATTGAGATGCTGTGACTAGTACTTCAGCCGCCCGTCCCGTCCTCAACGGACGTTACGAACTGCACCGCCGGATCGCCCGGGGTGGCATGGCCGACGTGTTCCTGGCCAAGGACCAGCTGCTCGACCGGCCTGTCGCCGTCAAGGTGCTGTTTCCCCAGTACGCCTCCGAGCCGACGTTCGTGGCCCGGTTTCGGCGCGAGGCTCAGGCGGCCGCCAACCTCAACCACCCGAGCATCGTGTCGGTCTACGACTGGGGCGAGCACGAGGGCACCTACTTCATCGTCATGGAGTACGTGGAGGGCCGAACCCTGGCTGACATCATCGCGTCGGAGGGTCCGCTCAGCCCGCACCGGGCCTCCGGGATCGCCATCGATGTGGCCGTCGCTCTCGGCTTCGCCCATCGCAACGGCACCGTCCACCGCGATGTGAAGCCCGGCAACATCATGATCACCCAGGGCGGTCAGGTGAAGGTGGCCGACTTCGGAATCGCCCGTGCGTTCGGCGGCGGCGACGACGAGCTGACCCAGACCGGTTCGGTCATGGGTACGGCCACGTACTTCTCACCCGAGCAGGCCCAAGGCAAGACGGTCGATCCCCGTAGCGACCTGTATTCGCTGGGCGTCGTCCTGTTCGAGATGGCCGTCGGTGAACCGCCGTTCGTCGGCAACACTCCCGTCGCCATCGCCTACAAGCACGTGCAGGAGCCGGCCCCCCGGGCCATCTCCCGCAACCCGAACCTGCCCCGGGACCTCGACGCCATCATCGCCCGCCTGCTGCAGAAGAATCCGGCCGACCGCTACCCGGCGGCCGAGGAACTCCGTGTCGACCTGCGCCGCTTCCAGGAGGGCCAGCCGTTGGCCGGGCACATTGTCAACGCGCCGATGACCGCTCCCACCCAGGCCCTCGGTCCGATGTCGAACGATGTGACCATGGCGATGCCGATGGGGGCCAACACCGCGGCCATGTCCGTCCGCAACCCCGATACCGGCACGTCACGAGCCGTGATCGACACCACGAGGGCCGTCCCGGCCTCCGCGGCCCGAGCCCAGGACGAGCCGGTCGAGGAATATTACGAGCCGCCCAGCCGCACCGGCGTGTTCGTGGTGATGCTGGCCGTGCTCCTCGTCGGCCTGGTGGGTCTGATCTGGTACATCACCAATCAGATCGGTGCCGACGACGGCAACCAGGTGGCAGAGGATGTCGTTCTCGAGGTCGTGCCGTTCGTCGAGGGAGACAGCGAGAACGAGGCAAAGAACAGGCTTGCCGAAGCCGGTTTCCGCAACATCGACGTTCAGTACGAACTGAACGAAGACGTCGAACCCGGGTTCGTGATCAGGCAGGATCCGGAGGGCAACACCGACTACGACGTAACCCAGACGGTCACCATCGTGGTCAGCCAAACCCCGGAACAGGTGCTGGTGCCGACCCTGGTCGGCCTCGACTTCAACGACGCGCAGCGCCAGCTGACCGAGCTCGGTCTCACCTTCGATCTGGAACGTGAGCCGAGCGACGAGTTCGAACTCGACCAGGTGATCCGCACCGATCCCGAGGCCGGCGTGCGGGTCAACACCAGCTCGCAGGTGAAGCTGATCGTTTCGCAGGGCCCCGCCCAGATCGCCATGCCGAACCTGGCCGGAATGACCCAGCCCCAGGCCAGCAACCTGCTGGCCAGCGAAGGATTCACCAACTTCACGTTCGAGCCGCGGGGCTCGGCGTCGGTACCGTCGGGCCAGATCATCGTGACGGAACCGCCTCCGGGTCAGCCGACCTCACCCGAGCAGGCCATCAAGATCTACGTGTCCGCCGGGCCACAGCAGGTCCAGATCCCGCCGCTCGCCGGCAGGGATCAGGCCACGGCCGAGAAGGCCTTGCGAGACGTCGAGTTGGTGCCAGAATTCCAGCAGGTCGACCTGCCGCCGGGTGACCCCAACATCGGCCTCGTGATCGACACGAATCCCGCTGCCGGCCAGGTTGCGCAGCAGGGGCAGACCGTGATCGTCCGTATCGGTCGCCAGGGGCAGGAGACCACGACGACCTCGGCGTCGACCACCACGACCCAGCCCACCTCGGCGTCGACCACGGCGAG
>JAOUGG010000896.1 GCA_029857855.1 Acidimicrobiia bacterium
GCGACTCGACCGCGGTGGTGTCCTCGCCGGCATCGGGCTCCGCTGCCGCCGAGGTGATGGCCGACCCGTCGGCCGCCGGTGCCGCCACCTCGTCGGCGCGGTCGGCACCCACTCCGGAGCAGGAGGCGAGAAGGAGTAGGAGAAGTCCGCCCGTCGCCGCCGCCTTGTTACGCCCCATTTGCCACCTCAACACTGACTACTCCTCGTCGACCGTCGAACGGCCTGCTCTTCAAGTATCGCGCGCTCGGAGCCCGATGCGAACGCACCGGCCCGTGCTTCGACGGAGTCGTAACATAGGCCGTCGGAGGGGTTGGCGTGCCGTGAAGGTTTGCGGTCACCGGTCGCTACGGTGACCGCATGTCGAACGGCTCGAAGGATTCCGTGGAAGCCCCCGTTGACGCCGACTTCCCCACTGCCCCTCCGGAGCGGGGCGTGTTCGCCAACCGAACGCTCAACCTCCGGTCGATCCAGGCGGTTGGCTACGACATGGACTACACGCTGATCCACTACCAGGTCGAAGCCTGGGAGGAGGCGGCGTTCCGCTACGCCCAGGCCAATCTCATCGCCATGGGTCTGCCCGTCGACTCGTTTCGCTTCGATCCCGAGGCCTTCACCATCGGATTGACCTTCGACCTCGAAGCGGGCAACCTGCTGAAGGCGACCCGATTCGGTTACGTGGTGCGGGCCAGCCACGGCACCAGGATGCTGCCGTTCGAGGAACAGCGCCGGCAGTACACCGAGACGATCGTCGAGTTGTCGGAACCCCGCTTCAAGTTCATGAACACGCTGTTCGAGCTGTCGCGGGCGTCGCTGTGGTGCCAACTCGTCGACGCCCATGACCGATCACCGATCCGCGGGGTTTCGGGCTACGCCGACCTCTACCGTGTCGTCCACCAGGCCCTGGCCGACACCCATCTCGACGGCGCCCTGAAGGGCGAGATCCTCGCCGATCCCGATCGGTTCATCGACCCGGACCCCGATGTGGTGCAGACCCTGATCGACCAGCGATCGTCCGGCAAGAACCTCCTTCTCATCACCAACTCCGACTGGGCCTACACCCAGCGGATGATGGCTCACACCGTCGATCCCTACTGTCCGCCCGGCTCGTCGTGGAGGGATCTGTTCGACATCGTGATCGTGTCGGCCAACAAACCACGGTTCTTTCAGGGCAACAACCCGATCTACAAGGTGGTCGACGAGGAGCGCTCGTTGCTCGCCCCTCACCGCGGCCTGCTGGAACCGGGCTCGGTCTACTTCGGCGGCAACGCACTGATCGTCGAGGAGAGCATCGGCCTTTCCGGCGGCCAACCGCTCTACGTGGGCGACCACCTGTTCGGCGATGTCCTGGTCACCAAGGACGTGCTCCGGTGGCGAACCGCGCTCATCGCCCGCGAGTTGGAGGCCGAGATCAAAGCCGCCATCTCCTTCTCCGATCGGCAGCGTGAACTGGAGGCCCTGATGTCCGACAAGGTGGCCCTCGACCGACGTCAGGCCCATCTCCGTCTGGCGGTACAGCACGGAGCGAACGGAACCGGGCGAGGTTCATCGATGCGACGCGAGCTCGACCAGGCCAGCAACCGGGCCCTGGCGCTCGACGATCGGATCGCCCCGCTGGCCGCCGAGGCATCGACACTCGGCAACCCCAACTGGGGGCCGCTCATGCGGGCCGGCAACGACAAGAGCCTGTTCGCCCGCCAGGTGGAACGCTACGCCGACGTGTACACATCCCGGGTTTCCAACCTCCGCTATGAGACCCCGTTCGGGTACCTCCGTGCGGCCCGGGGTTCGCTCCCCCACGACGGAGCCTCGGCCGGTTGATAGCCGGTTGACGGCCGATGTGACGGCACCCGTTCGTCCAACCTGCATCATGCGGCGCACTGGTCGCTGCGGACCAGAAAACGACGTTTTCGCCGCCGAGGGGCGCTAGCCTGGGCGTTCGGAAACGGCTGGTGCTGGAATCGCCCATCGGGAATCCGCCACCAGCTCCCGGGCAACCGGGCCGCCACCGCCCCGCTGGGCCAATCCCCGCGAGCGGAGGGAGCCCTCGAGCGTCGCGACAGCCCGTCGCCGCTACCTCACAAACCAACTGGTAACTGGAATCCAAGGAAGGAACAGGTCGTCATGGCCAAGGCAAAGTTCGAGCGTACGAAGCCGCATGTGAATGTGGGCACGATGGGTCATATTGATCATGGGAAGACGACGTTGACGGCTGCGATCACGAAGGT
>JAOUGG010000117.1 GCA_029857855.1 Acidimicrobiia bacterium
TGCGTCGGTGAGCTCGATGATATCGATGAGATGGCCGTCGGGGAGCGCCAGAGTGAGTGGGTCCCCGCCGAGCTCGTCGGCAGACCAGCCCGCGGCCTTTCGAATCTCGGACAGGGTCCAACGCAGCGCTGCGAGTGGATCGTCGGCGTCGCTGAACAACAGCTCGGCGACCGTTCGGCGCGACGGTGGGCGTTCACTCAAGATCAGGAACGCCAGTACCGCCCAAACCTTGTGTCCGCGGGGGGACGGGACCGGGTCACCGTCGCGCTCGATCCGAGGTTCGCCGAGAAGGTGGACGACAACACTCACACACGGCCTCGTTTCGTGCTGATGGGTCGAGCGACCCGAAGTCAGGGTAGTGGCCCGCCGTTTGACGGACCGTTTGACGACGTTGCGTTCAGGTCAAACGTGTCATCACACGGCGGTCGGGCACGGTTGTCCCGACACCGACAACGGAGGTTTGGACATGACGTGGAGCGTTCAAGGGAGCTATTTCGAATCGTGCAATTGTGAGGCGGCGTGTCCCTGCGTCTTTCTCAGCCCGCCAACCACTGGTGAATGCACGGTGCTCATCGCCTGGCACATCGACACCGGTGACTATGAAGGCGTGAACCTCGACGGTTTGAACGTCGCTCTTGCCGTCGATTCGCCGGGGCACATGGTGGACACACCATGGCGGGCCGCCTTGTACCTCGACGATCGGGCGAACGAAGAGCAGGCAGGCGCGCTTGGCGCGGTGTTCTCCGGCGCGGCGGGAGGACACCCAGCAGTACTTGGCGCCCATATCGGTGAGGTCGTCGGCGTCATCTGTGCTCCGATCAGCTTCGAGATCGACGGGGCTTCTCGGGCGCTGCGAATCGGAGAAGTCGCCGACGTGAGGATCACGGCGATGGCAGGCCAAGGCGGGGAGCAGGTCACGATAGACAACCATCCGTTGTGCGTCGGTCCAGGATTCAACGCGGTCGTCGCTCGATCCGAACACCTGCGGTACAACGACTACGGCTACGAGTGGGACCCGTCGGACAAGAACGGATTCTACTCGCCGTTCAGTTACGAGGGTTGATCATGGCGACATCAATCGGACTCAGGCCAACCTCGGGTCGATCATCAACGGCTGCGGTCCTCTTTCTGACGACCGCAGTCTGCTGGATCTACCTGTTCGCACTCCGTTCAGAGATGGGCGACATGAGCGCAACGGCCGACATGCCAGGCATGGGGACGATGGCGGGCATGGGCGATATGGAAACCGCTCGTTCGATCCTCGCGATGCCGATGACGTCGGCCTGGACGGGTGGTGACATCGTGCTGATGTGGACCATGTGGGCGGTGATGATGGCCGCCATGATGATTCCATCGGCTACCCCGATGATCCAGGCCTATTCGAAAACCGTTGAGTCATCCACCAGGTCCCTGGCGCAGTCGACGCCGAGCGGATCGACGAGCCTGTTCGTCGTCGGTTACCTGATCTCGTGGAGCGGTTTCGCTGCGCTGGGAACCGCCGCACAGTGGGTGCTGCACGACGCGGCGCTCGTCGACGCGATGGGAACATCGACGAGCCGCTGGATCTCGGGCTCCGTGCTCCTCACCGCCGGCGCCTACCAGTTCAGCAACGTCAAGGGTGTATGCCTTGGCAAGTGCCGAACACCTCTCGGATTCTTGTTGAGCGAATGGCGGCCGGGGCCCCGGGGAGCACTTGCCATGGGGCTCCAACACGGAACCCTCTGCATCGGATGTTGTTGGGCACTGATGGCGCTGTTGTTCGTCCTCGGCGTGATGAATCTGTGGTGGATCGCCATTGTCTCGACAGTGGTGCTGATCGAGAAGATCACCCACTCCATGATGTTGCCGAGAGTTCTCGGCGTGGCGCTGATCCTTTGGAGCATGCTCATCATGACCGGCCTCGTCGAGACGGGAGTATCGACATGAAGCGCTCATGGTCTGTGAACGGCCTCTATCTCGAGGCCTGCAACTGCGAGTCGATCTGCCCCTGCCGCAGCCACAATGGTGTGCCCGGGGGAGACGCAACCTATGACCGGTGCGAGTTTGCGCTGTCGTGGAAGATCGAAGGCGGCCACTATGGCGAGATCGACCTTGCCGGCCGTTCGGCGGTCATGACCGGTTGGTATGCCGACTCCGAAGCAGGGTCACCGTGGAGGATCCGGCTCTTCATCGACGACAAAGCCACGGCCGAAGCGCACGACGCCATCGCTGAGATACTCCTAGGCCGGGTTGGAGGCCACCCTGCTGCCACGTACGCAGCCGCGATCACCGAAGTCCTCGGAATCGAGCAGGCCGAGATCAGCCTGACGCACAGCGAACGGAAGTGGCGCATCGGGGTCGAGGGTCTGGTCGAGGTACGAGCCTCGCAACGAACAGAGGCAAACGGACCAGTCGTGTGTGGAATACCGGGCGCAAACCCCGGGACGGAATACACGGCCGAACAGCTGCGGGTCACCGCTGACCCGTTCCAATGGGACCTCACCGGTCGGGCCTCCTTCGTCGCCCCATTCGCATACGACGGTTCAATTGAGCAGCGATCCCCAGCCGAGCCGGCCGAAGCTCGATGACGAGCCTGTGATCATGTAGTTCGCATCAGGCTGCGGCGCAGGCGATCACGAGCGGTGGAGTCGAGGTGTTCGGCCGACCGATCATCAACGACCTGACCGATATTGAGACGATGCTGGATGCGGCTGGCGAGCATGGACAGTTGGCGGTGGTCGTCGATATGACCGCGTCGGGTGCCCAGCTGTTGTTGGCGGTGGCTGCGGCGCGGGGTGTGCCGGTGGCCGCCGCAACGCCGATCGGTTGACCTGGCTCGAGGTCAGCGACGAGCTTCTTGTTCGGCTTCGGGTCCTCAATGGCAGAGACACCGATTTGGCCACTGATTCGAACCGGACGATCAACCGTTGCCGATAGCCGTGGTTGCTGTTTCGCCAGCATTGGAGCGGGCGGTTGGTCACCGGCTCGGCCAACCCGGTGTTCGTGATGCCCTCAAACGGTGGCCGACCCCGGCGGCGTTGCGGACGGCGGGCCGGGCCAAGGTTTATGCCATGATCAAGAAGCGCTCTCCGCACCTTGCCGACAAGCAGAGGCGACACGGGAAATCCGAAATTTGCAGCCGAGGTGACACTGGTTGTCGCCTCAAGTCCGCAGAACGGGTTGTTGGGCCGGGCTGGGGGACGGGTCAGGGCCATCCGGGGACGCCGTCGTCGAGGGGAACCTCCATCGTGTTGAGGAAGCCCGACGCCATCCGGTAGAACCCGGCGCACAGCACCAGCTCCACCAGCTGCGCCTCGTCCCACTGGTGAGCGAGGCGGGCGAACGTGATCTGGCTGACGCAGTCGTCGTCGCAGAGTTCGTCGGCCATGCAGATCAGGTTCCGGTCGGGATCGGCCCACGGATGGTCGTCGAGGCACGACGGTGATGCCAGCGCCGCAATCTCCTCGTCGGTCAGTCCGGCCTCGGCCCCGATGATCGTGTGCTGACCGAACTCGTAGACCGAGCCGGCGTTCGACCCGATCCGCAGGATCACGATCTCCCGCTCCCGGTCGGGCACGGAACCCTTGTTGAGGAGGAACCCGCCGAACAGGTTGAACCGCTTCAGCAGCTTCGGGTGGTGGGCGAGCACTGCGAAGATGTTGAGTGGCCGGCCGTCGTGGCTCAAGGCTCCCGACAGCAATTGCTCCAGCTCCGACCCCGGCTCCAGCGAAGCCAGGTCAACGAGCGGCAGCCGCGGCGGGGAGTCGAGGTGGTGCTTCGACCGGGTTGTTTTGGTCATGGGTCATTCTTGCATGTGGAAGCACCTTGTACATGGCGGGATCATGTGGGGGGCGCGGCCGGCGCGCGCGAAATCTGCCAATTCCGCGGTGGGTTTGGTTGGTGGCGGCGGAGTCTAGGCCGCCGGAACGTTCCTCAGCGCGTGGCGATGGAACATCGTCAGACGATCCTCGCCCACCTTCTCCCGCTTCTCGGGATCGGTGACACCAAGGCCCTCCTCGGGCGACAGGCACAGTACGGCGAGCTTGCCCTCGTGCTGGTTCTTGTGGACCTTCCACGCCGCCAGGCCGACGTCGTCGAGCGAATAGACGTGCGACATGATCGGCACGATGGCGCCCGAGTCGATCAGCCGGTTCATCTCCCACGCCTCGTAGTAGTTGGCGAAGTGACTCGACACGATCTGCTTCAGCTTCATCCACAGGTGGCGGTTGTCGTACTCGATCATGTAGCCCGAAGTGGCCGCGCAGGTGACGATCCGTCCGCCCCGCTTGGCCACGAAGACCGAGGCGCCCATCGTCTGACGGCCGGGATGCTCGAACACGATCTCGGGGTCGTCGCCGCCGACCTCGCGGACCTTCTTGCCGAAGCGGCGCCACTCCGACTCGTCCTGGGTGTGCTCGTCGGCCCAGAACTGGTAGTTCTCCGCCTTGCGGTCGATGACCGCCTCGCAGCCCATTTCCCGCAGGAGCTCGGCCTTGGCCGGGCTCGACACGACCCCGATCGGGATCCCGCCACCGTTGAGCACGAGCTGGACGGCGTAGCCGCCGAGACCCCCGGTGGCGCCCCAGATCAGGACGCGCTCACCCTGCTTCATCGACGAGGCGTTGTTGGACACCAGCATCCGGTAGCTGGTCGACCCACAAAGAGCATTGACCGCAGCCTCCTCCCACGTGAGGTGGGCCGGTTTCGGCATGAGCTGGTTGGCCCTGACCACGGTGAGGTCGGCCAGCCCGCCGAAGTTGGTCTCGAACCCCCAGATGCGCTGGTTGGCGGCCTTCATCGAGTCGTTGTGAGCCGACGGGTCCTGATCATCGACGTGATTGCAGTGAATCGTGACGTGATCGCCGGGTTTGAAGTTGCGCACCGATGAGCCAACCTGGAGCACCACACCGGACGCGTCGGACCCGATGACGTGATGATCGAGCGCGTGGCGAGCGCCGAGGCTGCTCTCCCGGCCGAGCCGGTCGAGGAAGCCGAAGGTGGGAAGCGGTTCGAAGATCGAGGTCCACACCGAGTTGAAGTTGATCGAGCTGGCCATGACGGCCACGTAGGCCTCGAACGGGCCGAGCTCCGGCGTCGGAACTTCGTCGACGTGGATCGACTTGCGAGGATCCTTTTCGGCCGAGTCGATGCCTTCGAACATGTCGACCTCATCGCGGCGGACGTATGCCGCTCGGTACGACTCGGGGATGCCAAGTGCGGCGATGTCCTCGCCGCTGGCACCGGAGTTGATCGCGTCAAGGATGTCCTTCATGCGACGCGAACATACCAGTCGGTAACCTGTCGGGTTAAAGCGGGCGCTCAAATTCTCCGGAACCACCGCTGGTGATGATGGGCCCGATCGCCGGTGAGCATGACCCGGCCGCATCGCCCGGGTTGGCAGTGGCCCGGCGAAGGCGCGTCTGGGTACACGATATTCACCCGTCCACGGACTCGCCCAATGTCTAGTGCATTGGACCCGGATTCGCTAGTGTGGTGATTGCCTCTTGCTAGGAGAAGTGGAAATTTCCAAACTTGGAGACGGGTGGTAGGAACCCGATTCGGGAGTTCAGAGACCTAGGCGCGCGCGGATACAACTAGGAGATTTGGTGGGAATGACGCCAGAAGACATTGAGGGTCAGAATTTCGAGCGAGCCCGGAAAGGCTATGAGCCGACCGCCGTTCGGAACTACCTCCAACAAGTTGGACGGGTCGTTCGCGATCTCCACAACGAGCTGGCCGAGGCGAAGCGCCGCGCTGCAGCGGCCGAAGTCCAGGCCGCCAACGCCGCCGCGCCGATCGACGATGCCGACCAGTTCGGTGCGCTCGGTGACAGGGTCGCCCAGATGCTTCGCCTGGCCCAGGAGTCGGGGGCCGAGATCCGCACCGCAGCGGAGGCCAAGGCCGACAACCTGCTGAGCCGGGCCCGGAGCGACGCCGAATCGATGACCACCGAGGCCCAGTCCCTGCTGGAATCGTCTCGGGAGGAAGCCGACACCGTGCTCGGCGAGGCCAAGGCCGCCGCCGACACCCTCAAGGTCGAATCCCGCCTCGAATCCGAGGCGATGCTCACCCAGGCCGAGGCCGAGGCCGAGGAGATGGTGTCAACCGCGACCAACGAGGCCGAAGCGCTGCGCCGGGCCGCCGCCGAGGAGGCTGAGCGGCTTCAATCGACCGCAAACGCCGAGGCCGAGAGCATGGTCGAAGCGGCCGAGGCCGAAGCCAACGAGCTTCGCCTCCGGGCCAACAACATCCTCGCCGATTCCAAGGCCCGTGCCGACGAGATGTGGAACTCGGCCGAGGCCGAGGCGTTCAAGCTTCGGGAGGAGGGTCGTCAGGAAGCCGAACAGATCCGGCAGAACGCCACGACCCAGGCCGCAGAGAACAAGGAGACCGTCGAGCGGGAGGCGGCCGAGCACCGGCAGGCTGTCGAAGAGGAGGTCGCCACGCTGTTGGAGACCACCAAGGCCGACGTCGAACGGCAGCTGGCCGACGCTCGGAGCGAATCGGAGCGGTTGCAGGAAGAGGCGGATCAGACGCTGGCCGAGCATCAGCGTCTGGCCGAGGAGGCCCTCGCCGAGGCCAACGTCGAAGCCGAGCGCATCCAGACCGAGGCTGCGGCCGAGGCCGATCGCATCCGGGCCGCCGGCGAGTCCGACGCAGAGAAGCTCCGCCTCGATGCCGAGGCCGAGAACGAAGCCCGTCGCCGCGATGCCGACAGCTACGTCGACTCACGTCGGGCCGAAGGCGACGACTACTACGGCACCAAATCCACCGAAGCCGACGCCTACGTCATGCTCAAGCACAAGGAGGCCGACGACTACGTCGCCGCCCGCCAGGGCGAGGTGTACAAGAACGCCGAGGAGGCCGAGCGGGAGCGCGACAAGGCGCTTGCCCAAATCAGCGAGGCTCGGGCCCAGGTGGCCGACCTCCTCCAGCAGGCCCAGGCTCAGAGCGAGTTCATCCGCCTCGAAGCCGAGGAGAAGATCCGGGAGAAGGTGCGGGCCCACATCGATCAGGCCGAGCGTCGGATAGCGCGGCTGCGGATCACCGAGCA
>JAOUGG010000897.1 GCA_029857855.1 Acidimicrobiia bacterium
CCGCCGTGGTCGGGTCGACACCGCCCCAGAGGCTGACCGGTTCGTCGAACACCAGGGCCGGCCCGGAGGCCGAACCCTCCACCATCGGCGTCACCGCCACCTGAGCCGTCATCGCCGCCCGTCCGCCCCGTCCGCCGCCCCGGACCACAGCGCCTCGTCGCGCACGATCCGCCCGGCCACGGCCGACTCGACACACTCGCGGATGCTGCCGAACACCACGTCGACCCCGATGTTGCCCGGAGCGTAGTAGGCCCACTTGGCCGAGTCGGTCATGGCCAGGCCTTCGGTGTTGCGCACGATCGGCGTTATATAGGTGCAGGTGTCGGTCACGAACGTGATCCCGGCCGCGACCAGCGGATCGACCCAGCCCCGCAATCCGGCCTCGGTCAGCACCTCCCGCCCCGTCGACACGTAGACGTCGACCGACGGATCGACGGAGCGGCCCGCCAGCAGCCCCGCCAGCACACCGATCTCGGCCACCGAATAGTGCGGGGTGCCGAGGCTGACGGTGGACAGCGGTCGACCCGGCTCCCCGCCGACCGCCACGCTCAGCTCGTCGCGGGCCCGGTGGCAGTCGGCGGCCGTCACCCGATGGTGATGCTCGCCGTCGGCAGGGGGAACGGCGCCGCCACACGCCGCCTCCAGTGTCGGCGCCTCGGGGGTCACCCCGACGGCGTGGAACATGGCCAGACTGCCAGACGATGCGGCCGCCGCCCCCAAGGCCTTCAGGTTGTGCTCGCGCTCGCGCGCTGCCACCGTGTCGGGAAGCCCGATGATCGCCGGAATCGACGATCCGCAGCGGCGGCCCACGAGGAAGCCGATGACGGGGTAGACGACGTCGCTGGCCAACAACTCGGCGGGCAGACCGCTCACGTCGATGACGATGGTGGCCACCCGATTCTCGCTGCGGTGCAGGCCGGCGTCGGGAACCCGCCCGGTCACCGCGGCGGCGATGTCGATGAAGTCGCCGTAGCGGTGGGTGCGGGCGCCGAGCACGCTGTTGGCGAAGACGATGGCGTTCGACTCGGCCCACGCCACATGATCGCCGAGGCCCGGCCGCCGATCGTCGGGCCGCTGGTACGGGGCGCACGTCCACGTCGGCTCACAGCCCATGGCCACATACGCGTCCATGAGGGCCTTCGCGTCGCGCCGGGTCTCCTCATCGCCCCGGAACAGCTCGGGGTGCAACAGGTCGAGGCTCGACACGTTGAGCGTCGTCGGCACCACCACCTCGGCGCCGCCCGCCACCATCCGCTCGGCAAAATCGAGGCTGGAACGACCGTGGTAGAGGCAGGAGTCGATGTGAGCTCCGGTGATGGCCAGCAACGACCGCGCCCCCATCGCCTCGGCCAATCGCACAACCAGCCGCATCGCCAGCGCCGTCCCGGCGCCCGCCACCCCGTCGCCCTGCGAATCGCCGAGCAGCGCCTTCTCGTGATCGCTGAGTGAAACGGCCATCGGTAGCGAGGATACGCCCAAACCTGCTTGACCTGAAGCACGCTCCAGGGTGTTGACTGGGTTCATGACGAACCAACCCTCGCAGCCCACCAATCCGCTGGCCCTCGGCACGATGACCTTCGGTGTCGAGACCGACGAGGCCGGTGCCTTCGCCCAGCTCGACCGGTTCCTGGAGGTCGGCGGCACCCACATCGACACCGCCGATGTGTACGGCGGCGGTGAGTCGGAGCGCATCATCGGCCGGTGGCTGGCCGAGCGCCGCCCTGATCGAGGCGAGCTGCTTATCGCCACCAAGGGCCGCTTCGCCCCGCCCGACGGGCTGGCCGGCGCCTCCGGACCGGCGCTGCAGGCGGCGATCGACGCCAGCCTCGAACGTCTCGGCCTCGACCAAGTCGACCTCTACCTCGTTCACGGCTGGGATCAGGAGACGCCGGTCACCGAGACGCTGGAGACGCTCACCGCGCTGGTGGAGGCGGGGAAGATCGGCCGGGTGGGGTGGTCGAACCTGACCGGCTATCAGTTCGGCACGATCGTGACCACCGCCCGCCTCCGCGAGCTGGCCGGGCCGGAGGTCATCCAACTCCAGTACAACCTGCTCGACCGCACCATCGAACACGAACTCCTCCCCTACTGTCTCGACACCGGTATCACCAGCCAGGCCTGGTCGCCACTCGGCGGTGGCTGGTTGACCGGCAAGTACCGTCGGGACCACCGGCCCGAAGGCAGCACCCGCCTTGGCGAGGATCCGAACCGGGGTGTCGAGG
>JAOUGG010000118.1 GCA_029857855.1 Acidimicrobiia bacterium
GAGGAGATCCCGTTCGAGTCCGGATCCGAGCGCGTCGGCGTCGAGTCGGACGATCCCCGCTACCGCCGCCTCGAACGCCTGAGCGCGACCGGCGACTTCTTCGACCTCTGCCCGTCCTGGCCCTCCGGTGAGGCACCCGACGTTGAGAACGAGACGGTCGTCGGCGACGTGCCCACGCTGCTGCTGGCCGGGCGATACGATCCGATCACACCTCCGGCCGGTATGGACACCATCGCCGCCGGCCTGGCCACCAGCTACCAGTTCGTCTTTCCCCACCAGGGCCATGGGGTGGTGCCCACACCCTGCGGCGCCGAGATCGTGACCCGGTTCATCGACGATCCGGCCTCGGTACCCGATTCGTCGTGCATCGACCTCAGTCCCGAACCGGCCTGGGTACCCGTCACCACCGACTCCATCAACCTCGTCGAATTCGAATCCGACGGCCTGACCGCCCTTCGCGGCGTTCGACCCGAGGGCTGGACCGACGCCGGATTCGGGTCGTTCGCCCGTCTGGCCAATGCGGTGGACCAGACGGCCGTCGTCTTTCAACCGACCCGAGGTATCGACGCCGAGTTCCTGGCCACCACCTTCGGCCGCCAGATCAAGGTCGACATGACCGAGATCGATCCACTCACGATCGACGGCGAGGCATGGCGCCGGTTCACCGGCTCCCAGAGCGGCGTCGGCACCATCGAGATCATCGTCTCGGCGGGGGACGACGGCGTGATCGCCGCGCTCATCGCTCAGCCCGACGAGGTCGACATGCTTCGGGAGCTGGTGCTCTTACCCGGAGCCCGGGCCGCCGAGCCGCTGTAGCCAGCCGGACCGTCAGCACCGACGCCGGCAGGCGCTACCAGACCTTCCAGGGCGCCTCGTCGCGTTCCCACATCTCGTTGAGCGCCGTGTACTCGCGGAAGGTGTCCATGCCCATCCAGAAGCCCGTGTGGGGAAAGAGCCCCAGCCGACCCTCGTGGGTGATGGCCTGGACCGGTGCATGCTCGAAGAAGTGATCGGGTTGATCGGCTGGAACATACGACAGGAACTCCCGCCGAAAGGCGAAGAAACCACCCGAGACCCAGCCCTCCGAAGGTGGCTTCTCAGCAAAGCTGGTCACCTTGCCATCCTCCTCGAGCAGCTCCCCGTAGCGCGAGGTCGGGTGGATGCCGGTGACGCTACCCAACAGATCCGACTCCTGGAGCGCCTGAAGCTGGCGGGAGACGTCGACATCGCCGAGACCGTCGCCGTAGGTCAACATGAAGTAGTCGGTGTCGATCATATGCGCGATCGTGGCCACCCGGCCGCCGGTGCCGGTGTCGAGGCCGGTGTCGATCAGCGACACCTCCCAGTCATCGAGCGACTCGAGATGGACGAACTCAGTGTTGCGGCGCCCGACGTTGATCATGAGGTCGGACATCATCTCCTCGTAGCGGAGGAAATACTGCTTGATGTCCCAAGCCTTGTAGCCGAGGCAGAGGATGAAGCGCCGGAAACCGTGTGCCCCGTACAGCTTCATGATGTGCCACAGGACCGGCTGGGTCCCCACTCTGATCAGCGGCTTCGGCAGCTTCTCCGACGCCTCTCGAATACGTGTGCCCTGGCCGCCGCACAGGATCACCACCGGAATGTTCTCCGGTCCCACGCTTGTCATGACTTGACTCCCTCAGTCTTTCCGCAGCGCTTTACCCTACACCGGACCGGTTGGCGGCGCCGGACTCGCCGAGGACGTCCTGGACGTTCCATTCCCGATCGACGAGGGCGGCCCGCCGATCACCGACGTCTCCGGTTGACTGGTCGGCGCGGCGGTCTTGGTGAGATCGATCGGCTCGTTGGTGGGCCAGCCACCGGTCGACGTGGGGGGCGGGCCCATCGTGCCGATCGAACCGTCGGATCCGAGGACATCGCCCTTGGCCGGGCGACGCGACGGCGATGTGATCACCGGCAGGAGCTTCTGGCGAACCGAGTCGAGCTGGCGGGACAGGTCACTCAGCGCATCGGACTTCTGCCGTGACAGTGGAACGGCAAGGACCACGGCATCGGCCATCGCGGTGAGCTGCAGTGTCGAGGCCAGATCGAGAGCCGGACCACCGTCGACGACCACGATCTGCGCCTTGCGGCGGGCGGCCTCGAGCACCGATGCCACCGTGTCGCGGCGAAGCGACGCGGCTCCCCTGTTCGAGCCGAGCCCGAGCACACTGACCTCCGGATCCATCGTTCGGGTGAACACCGACCGGCCCCGCTGGTCGATCAGCGCACCGTCGTTCAGCACGACCGCCGGCACACCGCCGTCCTGGCCGGCATTGAAGAGTGCGGTGATGCGGGGGTCGCGGACATCCGCATCGACCAGCACGACCGATGAGCCGGCACCGGCGAACCGTTCGGCCATGGCCAAGGCCAAGGTGGTGGCGCCGGCGTTTCGCTGAGCGCCGACCACGGCCACGGTCAACGGCTCGTTGATCCGGGCCTTGGCCTCGGCCCGCACGCAGAGCTGATCGATAACCGGTACGGCCGATCGGGGCAAGGACTGGAAAGCGGCCAGCGGCTGGCGGGCCAGCGAACGGTAATGGGGCAGCTCGGAGACGACAGGGGCGGCCAGGATCTCCGAAGCCGTGTCGACGTCGAGGACCTTGTTGGAGAACCGGGCCGAGGCGAGGGCGGCGATAACACCCATCATGGCGCCGGCGAAAAGGCCCCCGGCGAACAGGAAGCGGCCACCCGGCGGCGCCGGTTCGGTGGGCAGGGTTGCGTCCTGGATGATCCGGGTGTTGACGCGCAGCCGTGACGACGAGATGAGATCGTTGCGTTGCGCAATCAGCTGGGTGAGTTCGGCCTTGGCCACGTCACGCTCGGTCACCTGGGCCGGAGCGACCTGGTCGGGCGAAGGCAACGGGCGGGGATTCACACTTCGATACGAGGCGTCGACGTACTCCTTCAGCGCATCGGCGATCGCTGAGTTGAGACCGCTCAGCGTGGTGCGGAGGGTGGCGATGTCATTGCCGAGGCGGGCGAGTTCGTCGCTGTCACTGCGCTCGGTGTCGAGATCGTCGGTATAGGTCTCGACGTAGGTCTGAGCCAGCATCCGGGCGGTTTCGGCGTCGCCGGCCGTAGCGGTGATGTCGACGATGTCGGTGCCCGGCTCGTGCTGGACCTCCACCGCCTCGCGAACGTCGGTGATGGACATACCCACCGTGAGGGCCACATCGTTCACCAGGCTGGCGCCTTCGAGCACGCCCAGCTGTCCGACCACGTACCGGTCTGGATCACCGCTCAGATAGGTCACGTTGCCGACGGTCGGCTGGACAACGCTCAGCTTCGCAACCGAAACGTATTCGTTGGTCGTTGCAGGTTCGCTCATCACGGCGGGCAGGATGCCGAGGACGGCAAAGACGGCCACCAGCCAGAGGCGTCGCCGTAGGGCCGAAAGTACGAATGCTAGTTCCATGGAGAAACCTCTCAGGCCGCCTGGTTGTCAGAACGCGGTGAATCGGGAACGTGATCGGGAACCGACACCAGCCTAGCGGGACCCCTGTTGCCGAAGTACCCGCTCCTCAACCAGACCTACCACACGTCCCGCAGCAATAGAGCCTCGCCGGAGGAAGTACGGGAAGGATTTCCTAGCGACGGCCTGGCCGTTCGGCTTGAGCGCGGATAGGCCGGTCGCCCCACCGGCGGTACCCGGAGTACCCCTGCGGGCCAGAATCTGACTGAAACCTCGACCGTACAGGTAGTGCTGTTGCATCATGGCCGAAAGACCCTTGCGGTGCCGGTAGTACATGACCGCCTCGGCGCAGTAGCCAAGCTCGATGCCTCGTTCGAGCAGGTCCCACGAGAACGCGATGTCCTCGCCCCGGATCAGATCGGTGTCGAAACCGCCGACCGCCTCGAAGTTCGAACGGATGACACCCATGTTGGCCGACACGAGAAACGGATGGCCGAGAAAGGTCGGCAGACCGCCCGGTGTCGCCGGCGGACGCCAGTGCTCCTGACCGGGAACCGAGAGGACATCCTCGTCGAGATATCCCCCGACGGCCCCGTAGAACTCGAGCGCGGCCGACAGCTGCTCGATCCACTGGCGATGGGCGATGTCGTCGGAGTCGCAGAACAACAGCAGGTCGCCGTCGGCGGCTCGGGCACCGAGGTTGCGGGCGTGTGAGGCGCTGCGTCGATCGGAGGAGTCGACGATCCTGACCGTCAGCGCGTCGCTGTGCGGTTCGAGCGACTGTTCGAGAGCGACACGATGCTCACGGTCGGCCGTGTTGAGGGAAATCACGAGCTCCCAGGGGCCGAGGTGGCTCTGAGCGGCCAGTGCCTCCACCTGCTCGGACAGCTCGGGATCGACCCGGCCGACCGGCATGACCACCGAGATCGGGGATCCGCCTGGTGCCTCGCCTCCGGAACCGTTCGCGGCGCTCACCCGTTTGCCGCCGATTCGCCCAGATCGGTCGTGGCGGCCCCACGGTCGGCCCACCATTGACGCCAGACCAGCCGCACGAAGGCGACGTCGCGAACGAAGTAGCGATGGAACAGCCTGCGTGGCTCCTGGAGGAACCGGTAGAACCATTCCATGCCGATCCGCTGCACCCATTCCGGCGCTCGTTTGATAATCCCGACATACATCGACGCGGAGCCGCCGAGGGCCAGAATCGTGGGTGGGCGGCCGAGCGCGTCGGGCCACAAGCGGAGAACCGTTTCGGCAATGCGGGCGTCCTTGGGATTACCGATGCCGAGGATGACGTATTCGAGGGCCTGCTCCCCAGCCGAAGCGATAACCGCCTCGGCCAGTCGCTCGATCGTCTCGACGTCATCGACATCGAAAATCGGGGCGACCGTCGACCGGAGATCGCCGTACTCACGATCGAGCCGTTCGACGATGAGCTCCGACGACGCGACCATGAACACCGAGCGACGGTCGGACACCAGCCGGGGCCACAGCAGCGCGAAAAGGCCGCTCCCGGTGAGCCGGGCACCCAACGGGCGGCCCAGCAGGCGGGAGGCCAGCACAATGGGTTGACCGTCGGGGAGGCAGTACTGGCTGCCTTGGAACATCTTCCATTCGACGCTCTGTTCAGCGCCCGGTTGCTTCAGATGGACCATGATGTCGACGTTCGGCGTCAGCACGGTGTCCATGCGTGAGGCGTCGGCCGGGAGGCGCCGATGCAGCAAGGAGGACAGAACCGGTTCGAGGTTCGGCGCATCGACGAAATCGAGTTCGAACAGTCGCCGGCGGTCGAGTCGGTCGACGAGTACGGTGCCCTCGGACGCGCCCGATGGCGCTCTGCCCTCGGACGCGCCTGACGGCGCTCTGCCCTCGGACGCGCCCGACGGCGCTCTGCCCTCGGACGCGCCTGACGGCGCTGTGCCGTCCCGGAGATCGATGACCCCCTCCGGGGCACCGAAGTCCTGGCCGATTCCGCTTTCAGCAAGCGTCGGTTCGACGTCTGACATAGGGATCGCGACCCCTCCACGGGTCATCCGGCGAAGATCCGGCTTTCGCCGAGCCCAATGTTACCGGTCCGTGACCAACATCTGTCGGGGGCCGTGGCGGCCGACCATGGCAATCAATCGCTCGTCGACCGGGCGACGCTTCACGCTGCGACATGGACCGACGGAGAATCGAGACACCTACACTGACCCATCATGAACAGTTCCCACCAGGTCACTCACCGACCGCTGCGGGCCGCAGTGGTCGGCTCGGGGGCCATTTCCAAAGAGCATCTGACGTTCCTGTCCGGGCGCAGTCACACCGCAGGCAATGTCGCCGATCGGGTCGAACTCGCGGCGGTCTGCGACCTGTCGCCGGTCGCCGCCGACTACGGCGCCAACGAGTTCGGTGCCCACCGGGCCTACACCGACCTCGCCGAGATGCTCACCTTCGAAGATCTCGACGTCGTCCACATCCTGACACCGCCGGCCAGCCACGTCCCACTGGCGACGCTCAGCCTGGAAGCCGGTGCCAACGTGATCTGCGAGAAACCGATCACCTCGTCGGCCGCCGAGCTGGAACAACTCCTCGCCGTCGCCCATCGTTGCGACCGGGCCATCATGGAAAGCCACAACTACCGGTTCAACGATGGCTATCTCGCGATCCGGGAATCGCTCGACGGCGGCCGGCTCGGCGATGTCACGGAGATCGAGATCCGCATCTGCCTCCCCGTGACCGATCCCGACGGTCGGTTCGGCGACCCGAACCTGCCCAGCCCGATCCACCGCATGCCGGCCGGTGTCCTGCACGACTTCACCACCCACTTCGCCTATCTGCTGCTGGGGCTGACAGGTGACGTCAAGTTCAACCGTGTGGCCGCGGCGTGGAGCAACCACAGCGGGATCCCCCACTTCCGCTACGACGACCTCGACGCCCTCCTGATCGGTGAAGGTCCGGCCGGTCCGATCCACGGCCGGCTCCGCTTCGACGCCGGCTCCTCCCCCGACGCGTTCACACTCATCGCACGAGGGACCCGGGGGTGGATGGAGACCGACTTCTTCCAGCCTCACCTCCGCACCGTCGTGCCGAGACCAGGGGGCGCCCAGCTCAGCCCGATCGTCAACCATGTGGCCAACGGCCTCGGTCTGGTGCGCGACGGGGTCACGAACTTCGGCCGCAAACTGCTCCAGCAGACTCCGTACCACGGCCTGCACCGCATGCTCGACGAGACCTACCGGGCACTGGGCAACGGCACCCCCCTACCGGTCACCTCGGGCGACATGCTGGCCGCGGCCCGGCTGGTCGATCACCTCCTCGACGACGAGGTGCGGCTGTGAAACTCTACATCACCGGCGCAACTGGATTCGTCGGCCGGTCGGTCGTGACCGAGGCGCTCGGGCGGGGCCATGAAGTGGTCGCCGTCGTGCGCCCGGCATCCCGTCGCTCCCTCGTCGACGATGCGCCGGCCGGCGCGCCGCTGACCGAGGCGAGGGTCGACCTGCGGTCACCGGACGCTCTCGTCGAGTCACTCCGGGGCGTCGAGTCGGTCGTTCATCTGGCTGCGGCCAAGAGCGGCGACTTCTACACCCAGTTCGC
>JAOUGG010000898.1 GCA_029857855.1 Acidimicrobiia bacterium
GAGGTCTACGACCCTCCGGACGGGTCGTAGCAGTCACAAAGTTCTGCATGGGTGAGCCGGATCCAGCGGCAGTGGACAGCTGTACCGGAAATCGGGGCTAACACTGGGCTAGCTGCGGGCTAGAGCTGGGCTAGAGCGCAAGATCTTGCACAGCGCAAGATTTGGCACAGCGCAAGATTTGTAGCAAAAGGCGAGGCTGGGCCTCGCCTTTTGCTACAAGACGTTGGTTTGGGTCAGTCGAGGAGGATGTCGTGACGGCGTCCGGCCCGCTCGAAATGGACCGGGAGTACCCGGCCGTAGAGCTGCCGGCACCGTTCGGGTGAGGCCACCATGTCGGGTTCGTCCACATAGGAGAAGATGCCGACGTGGCGGGGCCTGTCGCCGAGCAGCGGGGTGACCCGATGCAGGCTGTGGCGGCCGAGGAAGATCTGAAGGTCGCCCGGAGTGAGATCGAGGGTGACGACACGATCGGAGACGCCGTCGAGTACCTGTGACACCTCGGCGAAGTTCTCGTCGTCGGCCGAGCGGATGTTGGGTGCGTACTCGAACGCCCCTCCTTCCTCGGCGGTCTGGATGGCCAGGGTGACGGTGTAGTCGTTCGTGTCGAAATGCCACGGGAACCCCGGCCCCGCGACGGCGGTGTTGATGATCACGTCGGCCAGAGGGTCGGCGTAGCGGTGGAACGATTCGGCCTGGAGGCAGTCCTGGATGAATCGGTCGAAGCCGGGTTCATCATAGATGCCTCGCAGCGGTCCGCCGGGCAGGAGGTTGTCGGCCGGAACGAAGGCGTTCGACCGGTCGTAGAACCGCCGGCGCGGATCGTCGGCCGGCAACGACTCGTCGTCGATGGTGAAGTAGGGGTTCGTTCGATTGAACGACCGATGGGCGGTCGGAGCCACGTCGTCGGCCTCGGCCACGGCAGCCGCCAGCCCGGTCGGGGTCAAGACGCCGTGGAGCACGGCGCAACCGTCGTGGGCCAGTTCGGCCCGAACCCGATCGACCGCAGCGGCATAGGCGGCACTGTCCGGACGGTCAACGGGAAGCACGTCGTAGTCGATGTTGGGGTTCACGGGTCGGCCCCGCTTTCGTTCAGGTCACCGCCTCGAGGCGGGCGGGGACGTGTTTGTGCCAAGGGGTTCCGGCGTAGGGATCGCGCCAGTCGGTGGTCGTGAGTTCGTTGGGTGCCACGCCGGTCTGTTCCGGGTGGCCGCCGGCGGGGGAGTAGTCGAGCCCGAGCCCGTTCGGCAACGAGACGTGCCCGTCGAGCATCGTTTCGTTGACCTCGGCCACGGCGACGGCCGTGCCACCAGGCGTGGTGATGCGGATCCGTGAGCCCGACTCGATCCCGAGCGCCGCCGCGTCGGCCGGACTCAGCCGCAGTGCGCCCTCCCGATCACGCTGGCGCCACGACGGATCACGCATGATCGTGTTGGCGGTGAAGCTCCGGCGTTCCCCGGCCGAGAGGATCCACGGAAACTCGTCGCTGCGGTGATCGACCGGTTGATCGGTGAGCGCCGACAGGTCGGCCACCATCTCCGGAAGGTCGAGGTTGATGCGGCTGTCGTGGACATTCAACATGGCCCACGACTCGTCGTAGTCATGGCGGGTGAAGACCACGCCGTCGCTGGACGTCACCATGGCGTCGAAGAGGGCGTCGGCGTCGGCGTGGCCGGCGGCCCGCATCGCCTCCGGGTACTTCATCGCCACCTGCTGGGCCGAGAACCACAGCGGAGCCGCCTCAGCCAGGCCGTCGGGCAGCGTCGGACCGAGCGTCTCGTAGAGGACCACCGCGCCATACCCGGCCAGGTTGGGGTCGGCGGTGACGGCTTCGCCCAGGGCGGCGGCGAAGGCGTCCCGTCCCTGCTCGGCGGCCTTCTTGAGCGGCGCCAGGACCACGTCGTCGATCACGCCGAGCTCGTGCAGCAGACGGCGGTGAATCTCGGCTTCCGACAAGGTTCCCTGCAACGGCTCGAGAATCGGTGCCCGGACGGTGAAGGTGTTGTCGGGAAACGACAGTGAGAAGAACGTCGCCTCCGTCTTCTCGTACTGCGAGGACGCCGGCAGCACGTAGTCGGCCAGGCGGGCCGTTTCGGTCATGGCGACGTCGATGACGACGCTGAATTCGAGCGCCTCCATCACGTCGCGCCACTCGGCCGAAGACGCCAGCGAGTGGACGGGGTTGGCGCTCTCGATCAGCATGGCCCGGATCCGATCCG
>JAOUGG010000899.1 GCA_029857855.1 Acidimicrobiia bacterium
TGCGTCGCCCGAAGCGACGTCGTAGTCGAAGGCCCAGACGGTCTCGCGGTGCGTGTCGGCGAAGTACATCGTTGCGCCGTCAGGCGAGAAGGCGAGGCCGTTGGCCACCCCGACACCGGTCCGCGTCGTCGTGGTCCGACCGTCCGGTTCGACCCGGTGGAGCATGCCGCTGAACCGCCGGGCGGCCGCCGGATCGAACATGCTGCCAACCCAGAACCGTCCGGAGCCGTCGCAGCGTCCGTCGTTGAGCCGGTTTCCCGTCCCCCCGGGCTCGAGCGCAAGCCACGTGCGGCACGAACCACTCTCCCAGTCGAAGAACGCGAGTGACTGCTCGATCGACAGCAGAAGACGACCGGGTACCGAGGTCAGGGCGATCGACCCCGGACGTCCCGGGACGGATCGCTGCTCGTCCACGCCGGTCGCCGGGTCGTAGCGATGGATCGCCCGGCCATCGATGTCGATCCAGTAGAGCCGCGCTTCGAGATCGCTCCAGAGCGGGCACTCGCCCAGCAGCGCCTGCGCCGGAAGCACGCACTCAACCCGCTGCTGCTCCAACGTCGGGTGCCGTTCAGAGGGTCGTGGCCAGCCGACGCAGGTAGGTCACGCTCTCGACCGCGTCCGCCTTGGGGCCCGCCCCGGGAGCCGGCTCGGCGGACAGCGACACGTCCTGTTCGAGCACGTACCAGCCGCGAAATCCGGCGTCCTCTAGGGTCCCGATGACCCCCTCGATGTCGACCCCTCCGGCCCCGAGGGGCACGAACAGCCCATCGAGCACCGCCTCCCGGAACGGCACTTCGCCGGTGCGCACCTTCTCGGCCCTGGCGGCGTCGACATCCTTGAGGTGGACGTGGAGAACCCGGTCGGGTGCAAGCCGCGCAATGGAAACGGGGTCGGTGCCGGCAAGGTACAAGTGGCCCGTGTCGATACACAGACCGACATCGGACGCCTCCAGCAGCCGCTCGACGTCATGGCCATCCTCGATGGCCATGCTCCAGTGGGGATGGAGTGCCGTCTGGAGTCCGGCTTCGTCGGTGATCCGCTCGAGCCGCCGAAGGTTGGCAAGGAAGATCGGCCACTCGTCCTCGCTCATGTCAAAGCGGGTGTCGTACCCAGGGTTGTGCGAGGACGGCCCGAGCACGAGCACCTTCGATCCGGTGGCCGCCAGCTGGCGCGATGCCCGCCTCACGTACTCCAGCTCGGACTCGATCTGATCGGGCCGGTACAGCAAGGCCGGCACGAAGCCTGCGACCACGCTCATGTCGAACCCGGCGACGTACTCGCGCAGCTCACCCGGATCGGTGGGCAGGAAGCCGTCGGGACCAAGTTCCGTGGCGGACAGCCCGGCATCGGCCATCTCCGCCAGGACCCGGTCCCGACCCATGAGGTAGCCCCAGCCCGGAGACTCGTCGACGCCCCAGGTGATCGGCGCGCCTGCGACTCGTTCAAGCAGGTCGCTCACTCGATCACCCTCAGTTCTCATGTCGGCGATTGGGCAGATCGTCAAGGTCGGCAGCGGACCCGATGCAACGGGCTGGCGGCCGCTCGATTGGAGGCTATGATATCGGCTGGTACGGTGGTGTGCAATCGCTTGCATACACAACGGGAGGAAGCCCAATGCCCGGCCCCGGAGTGGAGTTGATCGGCGAGGAAGAGATCGCCGAGGTGCTCGAAGTGCTGTCCAGCCGGTTCCTCAGCCGGTACGGACCGTCCGACGATCCCGCGTTCGGAGCGAAGTGCCGTCGTGTGGAGCAGGAGATCGCGGCCCTCGCCGACGTCAAGTACGGGCTCGGCCTGAGCAGTGGCGGGTCGGGCGGCCTGTGGCTCTCCCTGTTGGGACTGGGGATCGGTCCGGGCGACGAGGTCATCGTGCCCGGATTCACCTTCGTGGCGACGATCTCGGCCGTCGTCTATGCCCGCGCCGTTCCGGTGCTGGCCGAGATCGACGACACTTTCAACCTGAGCCCGTCCGACGTGGAAGCCAGGATCACCCCCCGCACCCGGGCGATCATCGCCGTCCACATGCTCGGTGCCCCGGCCCGCCTGTCCGAGTTGAAGGCCATCGCCGACAGGCATTCGATCGCCCTGATCGAGGACTGTGCGCAGGCGTTCGGCGCAACCTACGGCGGCCGGGGCGTGGGCGGCATCGGCACGATCGGGGTGTACAGCTTCAACGAGTACAAGACGATCACCTGCGGTGACGGTGGGATGATCGTCA
>JAOUGG010000900.1 GCA_029857855.1 Acidimicrobiia bacterium
CAGGATCGGTCCGAGATCGGCAAGCCGATCGGCGAGGGCGAAGAGCCGGTCGCCGACGCGTCCGCAGGTGAGCGACAGGCCCGGTTGCACGAGCTGATCACACGGCCCGCCGGTGACCGACGTGACCAGCGCGTTCAGTTTGGCCGCGTTCAGGGCCGCCAGCCGGGTTTCGTTCATCGCCACAGCGAATCGGATCCCGAATCAGGCAAGGGATCGCGAATCGGACAAAGAGGAATCGGACAAAGAGGGCGAGGCCGGACGGCCGCTATTCGCCGTCGGTCTTCTTCCGACGACCGTAGCGACGCTCGAAACGCTCGACGCGGCCGGCCGTGTCGACGATCTTCATCTGACCGGTGAAGAACGGGTGGCTGGCCGACGAGATGTCGACCTTCGCCAGCGGGTACGTGTTGCCGTCGGACCACTCGATGGTTTCGTCGGTCTCGACGGTGGAGCGGGTCAGGAAGGTGAACTCGGCGGAGGCGTCCATGAACACCACGGGCCGGTAGTTGGGGTGAATGTCGGGCTTCATCGTTTCAGGGGTTTCCGTGTCTCGGTTTTCGGGCCTGTTTCAGAGAACTGTTCAGTCTGCCGGGAATTCGCGCTCAAACCGACCGGGCTTTGGCGATTTCGGCGAGGAAGTCGGCGTTGGTCTTGAAGGTGCCGAGGCGCTCGATGAGCATCTCGATGCCGGCGGCGTTGCTGTCGTCTCCGTCGCCGCCCATGGCGTGAATGATGCGGCGAAGCTGCCACGACGCCTCCACGTCCTTCTTCGGCCGGAGCAGTTCCTCGTTGCGGGTCGACGAGCCGTCGATGTCGATGGCGGGAAAGAGCCGCTTCTCGGCCAGGCGACGGTTGAGCCGCAACTCCATGTTGCCGGTGCCCTTGCACTCCTCGAAGATGACCTCGTCCATCTTCGATCCGGTCTCGACCAGAGCGGTGGCCAGAATGGTCAGCGAACCGCCCTCCTCGAAGTTCCGGGCTGCGCCGAGGAAGCGCTTCGGCGGGTACAACGCCGCGGCGTCGATGCCACCGGACAGCGCCTTGCCGCTCTGTGGGCCGGCCATGTTGTAGGCCCGGGCCAAACGGGTGATGCCGTCGATGATCAGGCAGACGTCGGTGCCGATCTCGGCCATACGCTTGGCTCGCTCCAGGGTCAGCTCGGCGATTGCCGTGTGTTCCTCGGGCGGACGATCGAAGGTCGACGACACGACCTCGCCGTTGGTCAGCGAACGTTCCATGTCGGTCACCTCCTCCGGCCGCTCATCGACGAGGAGGACGATCAGCTCGACCTCGGGATTGTTGGTCTCGATCGCCCGGGCGATGTTCTTCATGATCGACGTCTTGCCGGCCTTGGGCGGCGACACGATCAGACCTCGCTGACCCTTGCCGATCGGGGCGAGCAGATCGATGATCCGGGTGGTCATGTTGAGCGGCTCGTCGCGCATCTCGAGGACGAGACGCTCGTCGGGAAACAGGGGCGTCAACTCGTCGAATCGGGGACGGGCCTGCTGGTCGTCGGCCGGGATGCCGTTGATCGAGACGATGTCGTGCAGCGCCGGGTTCTTCTCATTGCGGTTGGCCGGCCGGGCCTGGCCCACCACGTGGTCGCCCTTTCGTAACCGGTACTGGCGGACCTGCTTGACCGACACGTACGCGTCGTCACGGCTGGGGAGCAGGCCGTTCACCCGCAGGAAGGCGTAGCCCTCGTCGCGCAGGTCGAGATAGCCCTGCACCTCGACCGGTTCGTTGGACACGCCGTCGTTCCCGGCGTCGGCGCGGTCCCGACCCCGACCCCGACCGCGGCCGCGGCGGGTTCGGCGGTTGCCCTCGTCACTGTCGTCGTCATCGTCGGACTTCGGGCCGGTGTTGACATTGGCGTTGGCATTGGCGTTCGAATCGGACCGGTTCTGATTCTGGTTGTTGTTGGTGTTGCGCTCGCGGCCCCGGGGCTGGTTCTTGTTGGTACGGCCGCTCTTGGGGCGCCCACCACCCTGGTTGGCGCCCCCGGTCTCCTCCAGCACCTGAATCTCCCAGTCGGCCAATGGCTCGCCGTCGGGGCCGATCGGATGGTCGGACGCGACGTTCGAGTCCTTCGAGCCGCCGTTGCGGATACCACCGTTTCCGCCTCCATCGTTGCCCCGGCCCGAGGATCCGTCGCGTCCGCGCGACCGGTCGGACTCGGACTTCGACTCGGCGTCGTCCGCCGAAGTCTTC
>JAOUGG010000119.1 GCA_029857855.1 Acidimicrobiia bacterium
ATGGCCGGTCTGATCGCGCGGCGGCGCCGACAGGTCGAGGGCTCATCGACCCGGAGGTTCAACGGTGACCGTCAACCGGCCGATGGGGACCGGTGACCTCAACCGACGACACGGCGCTCGACCCGGAGGCCGAGGCTCGATTCAACGCCATCGTGGCCCGGCGACTCGCCGACGACGAGCGGCACCTGGCCGATCGCCGGGCCCGCCGGGTGCTCTGGCTCTCCCACCACTGGCCCGACCACTACGGCGAGCGTTGTGTGATGGTCGGCGGTCGACCGGCGTGTCGACGATGCAGTGCGCTCTACAGCGTTGGCTTCGCCGTCGCGCTGGCGTCGACGTTCGGGGTGGATCCCTGGCCCGATCGTCTCGATCCCGGGCTGATCTGGCTGTTGTGCCTACCGGCGACCGCGGCCTTCGTCGGTGAGGCGCTTGGCTGGTTCCGCTACTCGGTTCGCTGGCAGGTGGCGACCACGCTGGTCGCCGGTCTCGCCTTCGGCAAGGCTCTCGGCCACGAGCTCGAACAGCGCTGGTCGTCGGAGTTCTGGGGGCCCATCGCCGTGTTCGGGGGCCTCTGGTTCTTCGCCAGCCTGATCGGACACCGACGGCGGGCCGATGTCGACGGAGCCCGCGCCGCTCAGTAGTCGATCCCCTTCTTGGCCACGATCCCGGCGTCGAAGGCGTGTTTGACATTGCGCATCTCGGTGACCGTGTCGGCGATGTCGATGACCTCGTCGATCATGTCGCGGCCGGTGAGGATGACGCTGGTTGTCTCGGGACGGTCGGCGATGGTGGCCACGACATCGGCCCGGTCGATCCAGTCCCAGGTGAGGGCGTAGCTGATCTCGTCGAGCACGACCAGGCGGTGCTCACCACCCTCGATCAGCTCCTTGGCCCGATTCCAGGCCGCGGTGGCCAGTGCCGCGCTCTCGTCGAGATCGTTCGAGTCCCAGGTGAAGCCGTCGCCCTCGGCGTACCAGTCGACGCCGAGGTCCCGGCAGATCTTCTCCTCGCCGACGTGCCAGCCGCCGCTCTTCAGAAACTGCACGACGGCCACGTTCCACCCTTGGGCCACGGCCCGCAACACGGTGCCGAACGCAGCCGTCGATTTACCCTTGCCGTCGCCGGTGTTGACCAGCACGAGTGATCGCACTGTTCTCGCTGTGGTCGTATCGGGCTTGTCCTGTGGCGGTTCGTCGGGGGTGGTCATGATGGCGGGTCTCCCTCGCTCGGTTCGATGTGATGAAGATGGATGACAGGTTGAAGGTGCGGGTCGGCGACGGTGCGGTGTTTGTCGGCGGTCCTCGAACGGTGGCCGATGGGGACGACGATGACACCCCCGTTGGGATCGGGAAGAACCGACACCTCGACGCCGTAGTGACCCGACAGGATCTCGGCGGTCAGCACGTCCGACGGGCGGCCCTGAACCGCGGGCCGACCGTGATCGAGGAGCAGGACCTGGTCGGCATGGCGACTGGCGATCGTCAGATCGTGCATGGAGGTGATGACGATGAGGCCGTACCGCTCCCGCAGCTCGTCGACCAGTTCGAGGACGGCCATCTGATGCGCCAGGTCGAGCGCGCTCGTCGGCTCGTCGAGGACCAGGATGGAGGCCTGCTGGACGATGGCCCGGGCCAGCGCGACCCGCTGGGACTCGCCACCGGAAAGCTCGGCCACCGGTCGGGCGGCCATGTCGGCCAGGTCGAGATCGGCCAGGGTCCGCCCGACGAGGTCGCGGTCGCGCCCCGACTCGAACTGGAACCACCGCAGGTGCGACGTCCGACCCATCAGCACGTACTCGGCGGTCGTCATGCCAGGGGGCAGCACGGGGTTCTGGGGCACGTAGGCCACCAACCGAGCGGCCCGTGGCGGCGCCCCCCGACCAGACCCGACCGACGGTTCGCCGTCGAGGCGGAAGTCGACCGTTCCGGAATGGTCGACGACGCCGGCGATCGCCTTCAGGAGCGTGGATTTGCCGGCTCCGTTCGGACCGATGACGGCGAGCCATTCGCCGGCGGCGGTTGTGAGCGAGACCCGGTCGAGCACCGTGACCTGCCGGTAACGGACCGACACGTCGGTCAGCTCGAGGCGGCGCACGGCGCCGACCGCCGGCGCGATCGAGGTCGGCCTTCGGGTCGGGGCGGTCATGTCCACGAGCCCCGACGGGTCCAGAGCAGCACGGCGAAGAAGGGGGCTCCGAAGAAGGCGGTGACCACACCGATCGGCAGTTCGGCCCCGGTGACGAGGTTGCGGGCGCCGATGTCGGCGAGTACCAGAAATGCCGCCCCCGCCACCGCGGAGAGCGGCACCACCACCCGGTAGCTGGCGCCGACCACCAACCGTATGGCGTGGGGCACAATGATGCCCACGAACGCGATGAGCCCGCTCACCGAGACCGCGGCGGCCGCCAGCAGGGAGGCGATCACCACGAGAACGGCCCGGACCACGGTGACGTTGATCCCGAGGGCGGTCGCCTCGTCGTCGCCGAGTTGCATGACGTCGAGATGGCGGGCCAGACCGACGGCGACAAGACCGCAGACCACCACGTAGGGGGTGAGCAGACCGACATCGGACCAGCCGAAGGTTCCGAGACGACCGAGGATCCAGGCGTAGACCTCGTTGAGGATCTCGGAGTTCCGCTGCATCACATACGTTTGACAGGCGGTGAAGAACGAGGCCACCGCCACTCCCGCCAGCAACAGTGACGCCGCCGACCGGGAGGAGCCGAAACCGAGGACCGCGGCGATCCCCACGGCGAGGAGGCCACCCAGGAACGCGGCGGCCGGTACCGCGTGGAAAGGGCCCCACCCGTAGCGGGCGCCGGTGACGATGGCCAGGGTGGCGCCGAGTCCGGCCCCGGCGGCGACGCCGAGCAGGTAGGGGTCGGCCAACGGGTTGCGGAACACTCCCTGGAACACGGCGCCGCTCATCGCCAGTGCGGCGCCGACCAACGCGCCGAGCACGGCCCGGGGCAGACGCCACTGCCACAGGATCGACTCCTGGGTCGACGTGAGCCCCGAATCGATCCTGACACCGGGTAGGCCGTCGAGAAGGCCACCGACGACCTGCCCGAACCCGAGGTCGCTGGAGCCGACCGAGACCGACAACAGCAACCCGAGGGCCAGGCAGAGCAGCGACACCAGCCACGCCATCCGGGGCACACGGAAGGCCCCGGCGACGGCCCGTTGTATCTCGGCCTGCGGCTCGATCGACCCGGCCGGTGCCGCCTCGGGCGCATCGGGCATCGGAGCGGGCGAGACGGCCGAGGGAAGGGGGGCACTGGCCCTGGCACTGGCACCGGGGGAGGTCATCAGGCCACGGATTCGGCGATGGCTTCCATGAACTGCACGATACGGGGGCCCCAGCGGGAGGAAATATCGGCGTCGACCTCGACGATGCGGCCGTTGGCCACGGCGCTGATTGAATCCCAGCCGGGGCGGGCGGCGATGACGTCGGCGCCGTAGGGGGCCTGGGAGGTGTAGACGATGACGTCGGGGTCGGCGGCGATGATCGTCTCACCGTCGATGAGGGGGAAGCCGGTGCCGTCGTCGTGGGCATCGGCGATGTTCTCGAACCCCATGGCGGTGTACACCTGACCGATGAAGGTGTTCGACGTAGCGGTGTAGAACGACTCGTCGATCTCGTGGAACACGGTCAACGGCTCGTCGCGCTCCGGCAGTCCGGAAAGCACCGCTTCGATCCCGGCCCGGATCTGGGCGTTGGAGTCGGCGGCACCGTCGATCTGTCCGGTGACAACGCCGAGATCGGCGATCTGGGCGTAGACGTCGTCGATGCCGGCCGCTGGCGGCTGGTTCAGCACAGTGATGCCGAGCGCCGTGAGTCCGCTCTCGACGTCTTCCGGCAGTCCCTGGGTAACGACAAGATCGGGTTCGGTGGCGACGATGGCCTCGAGATCGGGCACGAAGCCGTCGAGTGTTCCGTCGGGGGCTTCGTCCGGGTAGTTCGAGTAGAGGTCGACGGCGACGACCTGCTCGCCGGCACCGATGGCGTAGAGCATCTCGGTCGCGGTGGGCGACAGCGACACGATTCGGCCCGGGACCTCCCCGGAGGCTGAGGCTGCCGCCGCGGCTTCGTCGGCCGCCGTGTCGACCTCGGATCCACACGCTGCGGCTACGCCGAGAACGAGGAGCACGACCACCCACGGACGGGTGAGGGTCTTGACCGCTTGCTTCACGAGACTCATACCTCCTGTTGCTCGGAGGTTTTCTCGTGTCAGGCGATGACGACGAGATCCTTGCTCCGAGGACCTTCGTGACGACCTCACCCGCTAGGCGACCTGGCTTACATCACGACCCGTGATGATCACAGTTGCGGCACAGCACCGGATTCGCACCGGATTTCGCTAGCTGGTTCGGTGGCGGACCGTCGCGGTTTGGACCGTTCGAGTGACGCCTGGGCCAATCATAAGCCGGGCTCGGTCACAACGGACGCCACCGCCGGAAACACCGGCGAAAAAGCAAAAAACGATGGGGCCAGCCATTGGAGGGAAGTAATGGCTGGCCCCATCTGCCTGACAGTGTATAGCACTACTGCCGTTTGCAACCATCCTTCCGGATAGGTCGATTTACCGTGAATCCGGGCGTTCGGCCAGGGTGGAAACCGTCCGAGACGGGGCCGGACATGCCGGTCGAACTACCATCGTGACACTCATGGCCGATCACGACCATTCTCCGCTCCCGCCGTCGGCCGACGTCACCGTCGAGCGCGTCGAGATTCGCAAACTCCGGCTCCCGGTCCTCGAATCGCTGGACGCCGCCCATGGCCGCACAGCCGGTCCTGATCGGGAGCTCACGGTCGTCGCCCTGTACGGCGCGAACGGCGAAACGGGATGGGGCGAGTGTGCCGCGCTGGCCACCACCGGCTACTGGCACGAGACGGCTTCGTCGGTGTTCGAGACTCTCGCCGGGCTCATCGGCGATCTCGCCGGCCGGACGCCCGCCGATCTGACCGACCCGACGATTGTTCCCGGGCTCGATCCGGATCACCGGCCGATGGCGGCGGCTGCGCTGGAGATGGCGGCGTTGGACCTGGCGGGAAAGACGGATGGATACCCACTCAGCGAATGGCTGGGCTCATCCCGAACCTCGGTGCCGGCCGGCGCCGCCGTCGGTCTGGGTCCGGCCGACACCGTGGCCGAGCGTGTAATCGGGCTCGCGGGTGAGGGTTATCGCCGGGTCAAGGTGAAGATCGAACCGGTCACCGCCACCACCGTGGTGAGCGCCGTGGCCGATCGATTGGCGGACCTGTTCGGCGTCGATGCCGCCGGACGACTCCGGGGATTCGAGCTTCATGTCGACGCCAACGGTGCCTACCCCGGCGGCTCGAGTGGCGAATCGGTCGATGCCCCCGCGCTCGAGGAACTGGTCGGCCTGGCCCGCCGGGGGGTGCAGGCCATCGAGCAGCCGTTCGCGGTCGACGACGAGGTCGCGGCCGCCGCGTTGCGGTCGGCGTTGATCGATGCCAATCTCCCGACCCTGGTCATGGCCGACGAGGCAGCTCACTCCGTGGCCTCGGCCCGGGCGGTCTTCGCCGCCGGAGCCGTCGACGGCGTGGTGATCAAGCCGTCGCGCCTGGGCGGGCTCGTGGCGGCCCGTCGCGCCATCAGGAGTCTGGCGGCCGACGGAGCGGCCGTGGCCGTCGGCGGCATGGTGGAATCGGCCCTCGGCCGTCACAGTCTGGCCGCCGTCGCCTCGCTGGACGGGGTCTCGGTGACCGGGGACCTGTCCCCCGCTCGACGTTGGCTCCGTGACGATCCCTGGCCCGATGTCGGAACCGTGGACATCGACGAGACGCTGCATGTGCTCGTTCCGACGGCGCCGGGCGTCGCCCCGCCACCCGATCCCGACAAGATCGTGCACTTCACGGTCGATCAGGTGTCGGCCGGCCGCTGATGGCGTCGCCGTCGGCGACGTCGTCTACATCGGCTCGGTCGTCTCGACGGCATCGTCGAGCCACCGGGCGATCGCCGCCGCCGTGGCCGCCGGCTGCTCGAGGTGCACGGCGTGGGTACCGTCGATCACCACCACCTCGGCCGGGGTTGCGGTCATCGCCGCCGCCAGACGCTCGGCCAACGTGGTGAACTTCGTGTCGTCCCGCCCCGTGATCAACAGCACCGGTACCGTCAGCTCCCCGAGCCGTTCCCAGAGCGGTTCCTGTGTTCCCGTTCCGCAGTGGCGGAGGCTGGCCGCCAGGCCGGCCGGGCGGTTCGTCAGGCGCGCCCGCCGGCAGGCCGCTTCGGGGTCCAGCCCGGCGAACAGCGGATTGGCCAGCCAGGCGTCGATGAAAGCGGGCAACGGTTCGGACTCGATCCGCACCGCCAGCTCCTCGTCGGCGGCACGCCGCGCCGCCCGCTCGGACGGGTCGTCGATCCCGGCCGTCGCGCCGATCAGAACCAGTCCGGCGACGGCGCCCGGATGACCGAGCGCGAGATGTAGGGCGGTGCGTCCGCCCATCGAGTAGCCGATGACCACTGGCGGGTCCGGCGTGGATCCGGCGAGCGTGGCGGCGACGAGATCGGCCGCCCGCCACAGGTCGGTGTCGTCGTGGTGGGAGCGGCCGTGGCCCGGAGCGTCGACGGCGATCAGCGGGTGGGTCGCCGCCAGTTCGTCGGCAAATCGGCCCCAGCAGTCGACGTTCTGGGTGAAACCGTGGAGCAGGGCGAGCGTCGGGGGCGAATCCGCCTTCGGCCAGGCTCGCACATGCAGGGTCGGGGAGCCGGGTGGCGTCATGTGATCCGGGTCATGCCGGTCCGGTGTGTGAGCCGGGTCATCGTGGGCGAGGTTGCCATGTTGGGCTAGTTTGGCTGGCAATGACCATCGCCGCCACCTTTTGCGCCACCCTGGTCGACGAGTGGGTTCGAGCCGGGGTGACCGACGCCTTTGTCGCCCCCGGTTCCCGGTCGACGCCGCTGGCCCTGGCCCTTGCCCGAGAGCCTCGACTCAGGACCCACGTGTTCCACGATGA
>JAOUGG010000120.1 GCA_029857855.1 Acidimicrobiia bacterium
CAGTGATGCCCGACCCTTCCAGGTGTTCGCCGAGTTCGAGTTGACCGTGGTCACGACGGTCCCGTTCACCGAGCTGGCCGTTCACGATCGAGGGTCTGAGGACACCACGGACGTGCCCGTTCCGGCCACCCGGGTCGACGGGTCGGCCTCGGTGCTCGGCCTCTCCCCGATGCAGGCCACCGGCCTCGGATCCCGGCTGCATCTGTCGCTCCAGTATGAGGTGAGGAACAACGTCTACCAGGCCCGGACCTCGCAGATGGGCGACCTGCTCGACGGGCTGAGTGTCGAACCGGCCAACGGTCGCGGATCGGTCGCCGGGCCCACCTACGGCTACAACGGTTTCCCGCTCGGCGTGTGGGGTCGGCCCAACGACGCCGAGGCCGAGGTGAAGCCGTTGCCGTCACCGGAGGTGGTGTTCGCCGGGAATCGGATCACGCTCGTGTCGGCCGCATCGCTCGTCGGGCTGACCGGTCCGCAGATCGTGTACCGCCAGGTCGAGCCGGGGCGGCGACCCCTACCGCTGTCGGCCGCCGGACCGTCCCGCTCCGCCATGCTGGGCCTGGCCGCCGGCCTGGCCGACGTCACCATCGAGAACGCCGAGCAGGCCGTGGCCACGGCCCGCCAGGTGCTGTTCGGGTCGATCGGCCCCGGAGACGGTGGCGAACCGGCCAGCGGCACCGGTCGCAGTCGCCTGGCCCGGGCCGCCTACCGTGGTTCGAGGACGGCGCCGCCGATGTTCGGCACGCTCACCGAGGGCATCGACCTGACCAATCCGGACCGCGTGGCGTCGGCGAGGATCGACCCCAAACCGGTCGGCGACAAACGTACGGTCCGGTCGCCCCGGATCGTCGGCTACGTCGGCGCCGGTTCCGGGCGCAGCCCGAAAACACTGACGACCACCGTGTCCGAACCGAAGCTCGCCCGCCGACCGGCCCCGTCGACCGCGTCGGTGAAACGCCGGTTCGGTAAGACGCTGCCTCTCGATCTGAATCGCACGGCGGTGGTCCCGTCGGTCGACAAGGCAACGGTGATGACCCGCAGTGCGGTGCCCCACACCGGCGACGTGTCACCGTGGGTCGAAACCGACCGGCGGCTACTGGAGACCATGGCCGAGACACTGCACGACGACCGGGAGTCGGCCGACGGCCTCCGACTAATGGCGGGCGAGGCCGTGGTGCTCGACCTGCCCGACGACGACATCGACCTCGATGCCGACCGTCGCCCATCATTGACCCTGGATGGGCCGGTCCGTCTCGTGGCCATCGGACCCGACGGCACGGTGGCGGCCGATGTGACCGCGGCCGGTGGCGACGGATCCCGCGCCGGCTCCCGATCGTGGCCGGCGCCGGTCGGCGCAGGCCGGGTTGTCGCCTTGGCCGGCCCCGCACCCGCCCGCACCGCAACGGCGGGATGGATCGACAGTTCCCGCCTGCTGTGGGTGGGCCAGGGGGCCGCGGTTGGGCTCGGTTGTGTCGTGCGATTCGCTGGGGGAGGAAGGCCCCGGCGTGTCGGTTGGCAGCGGGCCGGGGCGCTGGCCACCTCCGCGGAAACCGTGACGACGACCTTCACCCGGCCACCGGCCACCATCGCCATCATGGTCACCGACGACCGGCCGGTCGGCACCCCCACCGACCCGACCGGCACCGGCTCGGCCGCCGTGCTGGCCGGGGTCGGCGTGGCCCTCGACGGCCTCCGGGTCCGCCGCCCCGCCAGCGACGGGTCGGCGGCGGTTCGCCCGCCGCTCATGGTCCAGGCCGGCGCCTACTCGGTGATCCTGGTTCCGGTCGAGGCGGATCCCGACCGACACGATCAATCACCGCGGGTTCGAACCGATCTCGGCCGGCGGCGGGTCGCCGGTGTGCTCGGCTCCGATCTCGACCCCGAGTCGCTGGCCGATCTGGTTGTGGCCGACGGACCTCAGGCACTGGTGGCCGACCCCACCGCCCGTCCCGGCACCGCCGTCACCGAGGCGTCGACCCTGACGTGGGTCCCGGCGCCGACCAACGGTCGGAAGCAGGACGACGACGAGCAGGACGACAACGAGCAGGAGGAAGCGCGATGACCCTCGACGAAGGCACCTTTCAGCTCTACAACCGCATCGACGCCCCGCTCGACGCCGGCAACTGGAAGCTTCGGCTCGATCAGGAATTGACCGCCTCCCTCGACGGCAGGGAACTCGACGACACCGACCTTCGTGTCGCCACCGGCGAGGCCCACTTCACGGTTCGTTCGCCCCGCTTCGTCCTCCCGCCCGACCAGGTTCTGTCGACGTTTCCGCCCGCCAACTCGGAGGGCAGCTATGGGAGCCGGCTTCCCCAGGTGGTGATCAAACGCCGGACCCTGCCCTGGGAGCGGTCGGTCGGCGACGCCGGTGAGGAGGTCACCGATCCGCCGTGGCTGGCCCTCGTCCTCATCGCCGAGGGAGAGGCCGAGTTCGTGGCCAACGCCCCGACCGGCGACTGTTTCACCCCGGGCCTGGCCTTGTCCAACGGCGACGCCGAGCCCGCCGAGGTTCCCGTCGGCAACCACCTCCGCATCCGGCAGTCGATGGTCCACCGCATCTTCCCCACGCAACAGGATGTGGAGTTGCTGGCCCACGCCCGGGCCGTCGACATCAACGACACCGAGCTGATGATGGGCGACGACGACGGCTACCTGTCGGTCGTCATCTCCAACCGGCTCCCGATGAGTGGTCGGGATCCCGACGGGGAGGTCGTCCCGGTCCGCTACCTGGCCTGCCTGGTCAACCTCGAAGGCCAGTACACCCGCCTGCTCCGACGGTCGCCCGACCCGATCGACGTCACCGCGCCCATCACGGTGACCCATCAGGCCTACGAGTACCTGGCCAGAGCCGACCACGCCCGAATGGGGACGGTGATCACCGGAACCGTGGCCCCCGGTGTGCTGGCAGCAGACACCGACGCGACGGACACCGTCGACGTGGACGCCGTGACCATGGTGGCCGGGGCGACGGCCGTGGTCACCGACTTCCCGCTGGCCGACGCCGTCACCACCGCCGGTTCGGCTCAGCTCGACGAGTGGAACCTCGCCGACACCGGCAGCACCGCGGCCGAGACCGTCTATGAACGTATGGCCAAACCGTGGTCGTTCGAATCGCGGTTCGGCAACGTGATCGACGCCGCCGAACTCATCGACCCGACGCTGCGCTTCCCGGTGCTCCTCCACTGGTCGTTCACCAGCTACGGCGACAAGACGTTCAAGTCGCTGATGAAAGGGCTGAGCTCCGGGCTCGTCGGCAGCGTCGATGCCGACCGGCCCGCGCCCGACGGTCGACTTCCGCTCGACGTCGTCGAGACCGGTCACGTCGGCCTGCCCCACCGGACCCGGGAGGGCGACGTCACCACCAGCTGGTACCGGGGGCCGCTCCTGCCTCACCCCCCGCCTCCGGTCACCGCTGACAACCGCCTGCCGCTCGCCCACAGCTCCGACCAGCTGCGGGTCGTCGTGCCCGACCGGCGGGAAGACGTGTCGCTGGCCACCGGGTTCGAAATCGGGCGGCTGCTCGCCCTGTCCCGACCGTCGATCGTGGCCGCCCTGATGCGCTGGCGAGCCGACCGCTTCGCGGTGGCCCGGCGCCGCAATCTGCTCGACGAGATCAACGTCTGGGTCGAGGCCGGGACGGGTCGTGCGATCGAGGTCGACCCCGATGTGCTCCTCGACACCGACTTCGGCTACGACGTCGTCTTCGAGCTGATGCGTCAGGCCACGGGGAAGCCGGAGGTGGTGTTCGGCCAACCGCTGCCGCTGCATCGTCCGGGCCGTCCACTGGAACTCGACCGTGAACCGGCCGAGATCCTCCAGGTCGGGCTGGGGATCGACGAGAATCTGGTCGACGTCGACGGCGCGGGACTGGTGGAGATCCTGGCCCGGCAGAAAACCCCGCAGAGCACGTTCACCCTCTCGGATCTCGACACCGCCGTCATCCGCGATGTCCTCCACCGGAGCCTCGACGAACGGGTGCTCGACCTGACGGCCGAGGTCAACGGCGTCGACCGGTTGGACGTTCGGTTGCGCCGCCCCGGCGAACCGGGCCGCGACGGGCCGGGCCGGGGAGGGCCACGATGAACAGCGAGATCAACGCCAACCTCGACGTGATGGCCGAGGCCCACCGGGCCGTCGGTGACTGGGTCGTCGACCACGTCATCGAAGGCTTCGGTGTCGATGACGACACCTCGATGCCGGCCGAACTGCGGAACTGGCTCGTGCGCCTCCGCCTGCTCGAAGGTGTGCCGTTCGCCAACCTGGTGGCCGACTCCGAACTGTTGCCACCCGAGTCGATCCGCTGGTTCTACCTCGACCGGCGCTGGACCGACGCCATCGTGCAGGGGGCGCTCAGCGTCGGCACGATCAACACCGACGACCGCACCATCCTGACCGCCAACTACCCGGCGATCCGGTCCGAACTCGACCACGAGGAACGCAACGTTCGTGTAGGCGGCGCCATCGAGCGGCGCCGGGGCGGCCCCGGCGCGATCAGCGGATTCCTGCTTCGGTCCGAGGCGGTGTCGGGATGGCCCGGTCTGCACCTGCGGGCCTTCAACGTCGACCCGACGCCCGAGAACGACGGCGCACCCTACGCCGAGACACCCGAGGGCGACCCCCGCCGCATCCGTCTCCTGCGGCTCGAACGGCTCGCCCCCGCCGTGCTGTTATGCCTGTTCGACGGCGTTCCCAAAGCGGTCCATATCGAGGAACCCCGCCAGGGCATCCAGTTCGGCTTCGACGCCTCCACCGACAGCCGGGGCCGGGTGTCGTCGACACTGAAACCCCGCCGGGTGTCTGACTTCACCGAACTCGACGTCGACCCCGTACCCGTTCCGTTCCGGGCTGGACCATCCGGGGTGGTCGACATCCGCCGCCTCGAGGAGCGGCTCAAGGCGGTGAACGGCACCGGCATCGGTGCCGAACTCGACAGTGCCGAGTACGCGCTGCAGGCGGTGCGGTTCCCGTATCGCCAGGTGTTCGGCGATCCCGACGAGGTCGAGGTGGCGCAGGTGTTCAAACCCACGGTGGCCTACGAGGTGAAGGTTGCGGAGTTCACCGCCGTGGAGGTCGTCGATCCGGTCGTGTTCGATCCCCCCGATCTCGGCGGTGGCCCGGGGGAGCCGTCATGACCGACATGGGTGATCTGTTCGACCGCGACGTTCCGCTCCGGCCGGGGGAGAACATCGAGCTGCCGGAGCTCGTGGAGAAATCGGTGTTCCATCGGAACTGGGCGATGATCTCCCGCATCGATCTCGACCGGACGTCGATCGAGACGTGGGACCGCTATCTCGACCGCAACCGCCGGATCTTCGTGCCGGTGGACGTGCAGGCGTTCGTCGTGTCCGACGGCGATCCCGAACCGACGGTCCCGGTGACCGGCGGTCCCGGAGATCCTGCGCCGTTCGCCGACGGGACGACCCGTCCGCCCGGCGTGCACCTGCACTGGGCGCTGCCCGACGCCCTCCTGCGGGGCGCTGCCGACCCCGAGGCAACCGACCTCGACTTCCCGGAACTGCCGGACCGTTGGGTGGTGGTGCGGGTGCTGTACCCCGACGGGGGACGCCCGCCGGTCCTGCGGGGTTGGGTGATCGACTCGGTCGAGGGTTCGGTCACACCGCTGGCCGACTACGCCGGAACACCGGCCACCACCGACGACCGGCCGACGCTCGACCGGCTCGACGGTACGGCCGGCGGATCGTTGCACTGGACCGCGGTGTACGAGGCCAGCGTCAACCGGTTCGGTTTCCACGATCCCCTCAACGACGACCAGCTCGAGAACCGGCCTTCCGATCGGGCCACCTACGTCGTGGCCGGGTGGGCCTCCACCACCGACCGCGACCCGCTCGGTCCGACCCGAACCGAGAAACTCGACCTTTTCGAGTTGCTCGACCGGTTGGGATGGTCGGCCACCGAGATGCCGGCGGGGGAGTACCGGACCGGATTGAGCGACCTCCAGCGGTTGCGGGACATCGACCTCGACACGGTCGCGGAGTCGTCGAATGCGGTGGAGGTCCGCTTCGGCGGTGCCGGCCAGACCTTCGAGGGATTCGAGATCGCGGGCATGACCCGGGCGGCCGATGTGGGCGCCGACAAGATCGTGGTCACAAGCGACCCGCCGTCGTACCGATCGCTGTTCCACGGCTTCGTGGCCGGGGTGCCGATCGACGGTGAACCGGTGCGCGGTGTCGACGATCGCCCGCGGGCCGAGAATCTCGATCTGGCCATGGGCCTCGACCTCAACGATCTGGTGGCCGCCTGGTTCGCCGACTCGTGGGCGCTGACCGGGGTCCGCCGCCGGTCGGTCGAGCTGCTGACCTCGGCCTTCACCACCGATCTGTTGAGCCGCCTGACCGGACCCGACGGTCTGCGGGAGATCGAGGAGCACGACCACGCCGGCTCCTTCTGGTCGTTCGCCGGTCCGCCACTCCCTTCGAGTCGCGACGATCGGCTGGCCAACACCGACGCCGTCGCCGCCAACCCACTCGCCATGGGACGCAAGGGTCGAGGGCGGCAACGCCGGGCCGCGGCCGCGGCACCCGGGGGGTCGTCGAGCTCGTCGTCGACATCCCGGCTGGAACCGGCGACCACGCTGATCTGGTCCGAGACCGCCGGCTCCGCCGTGCTCGACGCCCGAGCCGCGGAGAGGGCGGAACAGTTGGCCGCGGCGGTTGCCGCCGTCGAGGCGGCGAAGGCGGCCGACTCCCGGACCGTTCCGAAACCGGGTCCCCGCTATCACCGTCCCACCGCCCCCGCGCTCGCCATACGGGGATGCCGGCCCTCGCTGCGGTACCTGGGCGACGGGATGTACACCGACGACGGCAGCCTCAAGGTCCGCTACCCCTCCCAGATCCGGAGCAGGCTGGGGGATACGCTCACCGGTGTCGACGTGCTCCCAACGCTCGGTTCGGGGGCGGTGCCCTCCGACGTGGTCAAGGTCGTCCGCGAAGCCGTGCTGCTCGATCCCT
>JAOUGG010000901.1 GCA_029857855.1 Acidimicrobiia bacterium
GTCGTGGGGATCGATCTCGAAACCGGCGCAGCGGTCCCTGATCCCTCCCTGCCGTTCGCGGCCGATGTGTGGAACGGTGTGGGTTTCGAACCCGGATATGGAACATTCACGATCGACAGCGCTGGTGGCACGCAATGGTTGGACGACGGCCTCCTGGAGGCGGCCGGGGTTGACGCGATGTTGCTGAGCCGCTGCGAGCTTCCCGAGCAGTGCGAGTGGTACTGGATCGATCGTCATTCGGGCGAGCGGATCGACCGGAGGGTCCCGGACACTGACCATCGCCACTGGGTCGGCGAGGTGTTCGGCCCCAATGATCGTTTCCTGATCCTGCACGATCAGGGTCCGGGGCAAACCTATTTCGACACGGTCACCGGGGCATATCTCAGCGGCGCGTATCGGCCGCAGGGCGACCGACCGGCTGGGGTGGCAGCCGAGGCCATCTCACCGGATGACCGCTATCTCCTGGTTCCGGACGGAGACGGGGTGATCGTCTACGATCTCCAAGCCGGTACCAGCGCCCTGCTCCCTGTCGAGATCCCCGGCTCACCGCTCCGCGTGGAGCTCATGCCCAAACCGGCGGACGATCGATGAACGACCCGGACGAACCGGAGGCAGTCGAGCTGTTCGACGGCGCCGTACCGTCGAGTGGTGGGGATCGAACCGAATCGGTCACCGGGCGGGCGCGTCGCAAGGGTGTGCCCGAGTGGCTGGCCTTGGCGGTCGGAATCTCGGTCGTGCTGGGCGTGTGGTTCGTCATCAGCCGGCCGAGCGAAGGAACCGAGACGATCGATCTGCCGTCGGCCGGCGTGGATCGAGGCGAACGGTCCGACACCGTCCAGGCCTCGGACGGCGGCGGTGCCGGGCTGGACGGCGATACGCCGGTCACCTCACCGTCCACACCGCAGACGGCGGCGGAGCGGCGATCCGGGGCTGATCCCGATCCGCCTGTCGGGCAGTACGACGCAACGTCGGTCCCACTGGGCGATCTCGACACTGACGGCTGGCGGCTCCTCGTGGGCGACGGCCAGACCATCGTCGACGTCCATCTGGGCTCCGGAATCCAGACCCGTCACGAGGGGATCGGGGCGCCGCTCGCCCTCGTCGACGGCAGGCTGCTCGTGATCGGGGGTGTCCGGCTGGCCTGGTCGTCGCCCGATGATCTCGAAGCGCCGACCGAGCAGATCCTCGACGTGCCCGATCTCCAGCGCATGCTGACCCGCGGCCGGCCGGCTGATCGCCCCGTGGTCGTAGGCGACGGCCCGGATGCCGCCGTCTGGTGGCCGAACAACAACGCCGATCCCCAGACCTGGACCAAGATCCGCCTCGCCGACGGAGCGGCCCTCGATTCGATCGCTCTGACCGACACGGTGTACGGCGGGCCCGACGTGGTGGCGACAATCGGCTCGGGAACGTTCGAGCGGGTCGACGGCCGTTGGGTTGCGGTCGGGGATTTCTTCGCCTCGTCGGCCTCCCGACAGGCCATCGTCGGGCAGCAGTGCACCCGGCCCGACGACTGCAACTGGTTGTTGCAGCGCCGTGGCGAGACGTCCTCGCCGCCTGAGCGACTACCGATTCCCCTGGGCGGGCCGTTCGACCTTCGGCTGGTGACGGACGCCGATCGGGTCCTGCTCCGTCAGGGCGGTGGAGTGACCGATCACGCCACCGGGCGATTCGTGCCCGTGCCCGGCGCCGCCGCCGAGTCGGTCACCGCCGTCAATCGATCCCATCTCCTGGCGCTGGCCGACGGGACCAACATCGGTCTCCGCTCGGCGGTCGTGACGCTCGTCGATCTCGATGGACCACCCGGCCGATCGGTCGGCCGAATCGCCGTCGAGGATCTCGTTCCTCGCTGGCTGGTGCTCCTTCCGCCGTCGACCGGCTGAGCAGAGCTCCCTATCGTTTGGCGGCGAAGAGACCGTCGAGCGACTTCACGACGGCCTCGGCGGTGCCCATGTCGGCTGGATCGGCCGCCGTCATGGTGCTGATATAGCCGACCGAGACGCGCTCGGACACCACGGCGACGTCGGTCCCGGGCTCGGGATCCTCGTCGGCTGGACCGAACTCGAACTCGACGCTGTAGCCGCCCAGGTGTCCGGGTTTCGGCTTGAGTCTGACCGTGCTCATGGTTCGCTTCGGGCCGGGTGCCACGGCCGTCCACTCCCAACCGTCGATTTCCTCCAGCGGGCGAGGTGGGACGTTGATGTTGACG
>JAOUGG010000902.1 GCA_029857855.1 Acidimicrobiia bacterium
GCCGCCGAGCTCGCGGCGACCGACGGGTTCTCTCTGCTCTGCGGCCGTTTCGAGGGTGTCGACGAGCGGGTGCGGGCCCATCTCGTCGACGACGAACTCTCGATCGGCGACTACGTGCTGGCCGGAGGAGAGGTGGCCGCCGCCGTGGTCATCGAGGCCGTCGGCCGGCTCGTGCCCGGCGTCGTCGGCAACGCTGCAAGCACCGACGACGAATCGTTCTCCGACGGTCTGCTCGAATACCCGCACTACACCCGTCCCGCCGACTATCGGGGCTGGGCCGTGCCCGACGTGCTGCGCTCCGGTGATCATGGTCGAGTGGCCAGGTGGCGGCGAGCAATGGCGCTGGTGAGGACCGCGACGACCAGGCCCGATCTGCTCGACGCACGGGGTGGCCTGACCGACGACGATCGGGCGTTGCTCGCCGAATTCGGGCTCGATCTTCCCGCCGGCTGATCAGGCCGGTCGAAGCAGCTTCCCCAGCGCGCTGTCGCCTCGTTGCCAAGCTGTGCCGCGCTGTGATCCACCACGTCTCGTACGCCCGCTCCCTCGACCCGGGCCTCGAGCGCCGCCCTGGAGCCTCCCACAGCCGGAAGTCCTTGGCGGTGAATGCCCTTGACGTCGTCGAGCCCGACGAGCCGATCTGTCGGTAGGGTTGGGGCTTGTCATGGCCCTCCGTACCCGGCGTCGACCTCGCCGAAATCGGCGTGGGAGGGCGGGTTGGAGTTTTGCCGGGCAGAGCTAGGCTTGATAGGCGCTGCCACACCACTGTGGCCCCCGACGCGTCAATCCAAACGACGCCCCTTCTGAGAAGCTTCGCACACAGGAACCACGATGAACACGACCCATGTAGTTGAACAAGCCCAACTCCGCGACGAGATCCCCCAGTTCGCGCCGGGCGACACCGTCAAGGTGCATGTCAAGGTCGTCGAGGGCAACCGTGAGCGTGTCCAGGTCTTCCAGGGTGTGGTCATCGCCCGCCGTGGCGACGGCATCCGTGAGTCTTTCACGGTCCGGAAGCTCAGCTTCGGCGTCGGCGTCGAGCGCATCTTCCCCCTTCATTCACCGATCATCGACAAGATCGAACTGGTCACCCGGGGTGACGTACGTCGAGCCAAGCTCTACTATCTCCGGGATCGGGTTGGTAAGGCCGCCAAGGTGAAGGAAAAGCGCGACCGCTAGGTCGTTCCTGTCACATCGGTCGGTTCGAACCTCACCTTTCATGACAAGGCGAGGCTCCGGCGGAGTCTCGGCGACGGAAGAGGTAACCGCATTTGAGTAGCGAAGATCTCGAACGCTACGAGTCCGAGGCCGAACTTTCTCTGTTTCGCGAATACCGTGACGTCGTGGCGATGTTTCGCTACGTCGTCGAAACGGATCGCCGGGCGTACCTGGCCAACGAGGTCACCCGGCTTTCGAAACCGGGGGCCGAGATGCTCGAATTCGAGCTGGTCGATGCCTGGGTCTGGGACACCTATCGCCAGTCCCGCTTCCTGAAGCGGGTGACGATATCCACGACCCGCGGTGTCACGATCGAGGAACTGCCCGAACGCGACATCTGAGCGCCGGGCCTGTCGATGATCCCTCCCAAGGTGGGATCACAACGTGGGAACACACAATCGAGACCTGGGCCGTCGGGGCGAACACGCTGCCGAGCAGTGGTACATGGCGTCCGGTTACCGGGTGCTGGACCGCAACTGGCGGTGCGCACACGGCGAGCTCGACCTCGTCGTCGGCCACCACGACGTCGTCGTCTTCGTGGAGGTCAAGGCGCGCTCGAGTGGCCGCTACGGGACCGGTTTCGACGCCGTCGGGCACGCGAAACAACGGCGCCTGCGCCGCCTGGCGTCGGCCTGGCTGACCGAGCGGCGCCGAAACCGATGTGACACCGGCGATCCACCCGGTTCGTTCACCACCGATATCCGCTTCGATGTGGTCGACGTCGACGCGCAGGGCAACGTGCAGGTCCGGGAGGCCTGCTTCTGAGCCTCGCAGAGCGGTCGATCTCAGAAACGGGTGTGTCGATTGTGCCAGCAACCCCGATGCCAGTGGCGCCGCAGGTCCGGCTCATTCGGGGGGACCGCCACGAGGTGACCGACCCCGGGCGGAATGTCGCGATTGCAGCCCGGGCAGATGTAGGTCTTCGTCGCCTCGTAGGGCTGCACGAATCGGGTCTGGGCATCATCGGCAGCCGACGGATCGAACATCGGC
>JAOUGG010000121.1 GCA_029857855.1 Acidimicrobiia bacterium
CCTGGCCCTGGTCGCCACCGGTCTGGCGGTGACGTCCGGCTTCGTGGTGTGGAACTACTACCAGCGCCTCCACCGACTCGACTCAACGGCCACCGAATACTCGGCCGCCACCAACGGCTTGGCCTCGCGAATCGCCCCGCTGGCTGTTGGCTACAAGATCCTCGAGAACAAGTACTACCTCGACCACCTCTACACCGGAATCATCGCCGGCGGCGCCAAAGGCCCGGTGGCCCGGGCCGTGAACTGGAGCAACCAGAACATCCTCGACGGCGTCGTCAACACCGTCGGCAAGACGGCGGTGGTGGTCGGACGGTTCGTCTACCAGTTCATCGATCAGGGCGCGATCGACGGTACGGTCAACAACTCCGGTCGGAGCGCCGATTCCGTCGGTCAGCTCCTGCGAGGAATCCAGACCGGTCAGATCCGCCAGTACGCCACCCTGCTGTTCGGAGCGGCCGCCGGCCTGGTCGGCGTGTTCATCCTGTTCGTGTAGCCGTTCGTTGTAAGTCGCCACAGTTGATCTTCCTGACATAAGGACCAGAGGTACATGGAGAGCTTTCTCAATTCTTGGGGCATAACGGCCATGGTCTTCGCGCCGCTCGTCGGCCTGGCCATCATGATGCTGATCCCCGAGCGCGACGAAGACCTGCACAAGAGCATCGCCTTGCTGTCGACGGTGGTTTCCGGCGTGGTTGGAATCCTGCTGTTCCGCAACTTCGACTACGGTCAGAGCCAGCTCATGCAGTTCGGTGTCGACCGCAGCTGGATCGATGTGATCAACGCCCGGTATTCGGTCGGCATCGACGGGGTGTCGCTGCCCCTCATCGCGCTGACGCTGCTGGTCGTTCCGCTGGTGATCGTCTACTCCTGGAACCACATACCGGCACCGGGTAACGCCAAGGCGTTCCTGATGCTGATACTGGTGCTGCACACCGGCATGCTCGGCACGTTCGTGGCCCGCGACCTGGTGTTGTTCTTCGTGTTCTTCGAAGTGGTTCTCCTGCCGATGTACTTCATGATCGGCGTGTGGGGCGGCGAGGACCGGCTCTACGCCGCCATCAAGTTCTTCCTCTACACGCTGTTCGGTTCGGCGTTCATGCTGGTCTCGTTCCTGGCCCTCTACTGGTTGACCGGGTCCGGGACGTTCGACATGGTCGAGTTGGCCGAACGTGTCCAGAGTGAGGGCCTCACCGCCCAGGAGCAGACGCTCCTGTTCGGCGGCATGTTCCTCGGCTTCGGTATCAAGGTGCCGATGTTCCCCTTCCACACCTGGCTGCCCGACGCCCACACCCAGGCCCCCACCCAGGGTTCGGTCATCCTGGCCGCCGTGCTGTTGAAGCTGGGCACCTACGGCTTCGTCCGCATCGCCCTGCCGATCCTGCCCGAGGGCGCCCAGAACTGGGCCCCGTACATCGGCCTGCTGGCCGTCATCGGCATCATCTACGGTGCGTTCGGCTGCCTGGCCCAGACCGACATGAAGCGACTGATCGCCTTCTCGTCGGTCGCCCACATGGGCTACGTGATGCTGGGTATCGCCACCCTCACCGACTTCGGCATCAACGCCGCCATCTTCGGCATGGTGGCCCACGGCCTGATCACCGGCCTGTTGTTCTTCGTCGCCGGCTCGGTCAAGGAGCGCTACCACACACTCGAGATCAAGCGCCTCGGCGGTCTCCTCATCCAGGCCCCCAAGATGGGTTGGATCCTCGGCATCACGACCATGGCGTCCCTGGGTTTGCCCGGTCTGGCGGGCTTCTGGGGCGAGTTCCCCGCCATCCTGGCGTCGTGGAATCCGGCCCCCGGTCTCAACGAGAACGTCTTCCGGGTCTACATGGTGATCGCCGCCGCCGGTACCGTGCTCGCCGCCGGGTATCTCCTGTGGCTGCTGCAGCGCACGGCGTTCGGAACCCCGACCGACGAGTTCGCCGACGATCCCCACATCCACGACACGGTGATGACCGAGTGGATCGCCTGGGTGCCGATGTTGATCCTCATCGTGGTGCTCGGCTTTGTTCCCAGCCTCATCTTCGACGTGACCAACGCCCCGGTATCGGCCGTGGGTGAGGTCTTCCAGGCGCTCGGGCAGTAGGGCCGTAGGTCGGAGTAGGGAGAAGACGTCGTGCTAGCCCAGATCATCACCGAATCCGTCGAGTTCACTCGACCTCACATCGACTGGCACGCGTTCGCGCCCGAGCTGGTGATCCTGGCCTGGGGTGCGTTCGTCACGATCGTCGATCTGGTCGGGCTCGAGCGGGTGCGCCGTCTGATCGCACCGCTCACCGGTATCGGCTTCCTGCTGGCCATGATCCCGGTACTCACCTTGTGGAGCCAGGGCGATGATCTGCCACGCGTCCTGTTCGACGGCGCCTACGTCGTCGACAACTACTCGCTGGTGCTCAAAGGTGTGTTCCTCCTGAGTGGCTATGTCATCGTGCTGCTGTCGAGCGACTACATGGCCGAGGGTGACTACTACGACTCGGAGTTCTACCAGCTTCTCTCGGCGTCGGTTCTCGGCATGCTCGTGATGACCTCGGCCCGTGATCTGGTGTCGATCTTCGTGGCCCTCGAGCTCCTGTCGATCCCGGCCTACCTGCTCGCCGCCTGGCGCAAGCGCGACCTCAAGTCGAACGAGGCCGGGCTGAAGTACATGCTGATGGGCGTGTTCGCCTCGGGCATTCTGCTCTACGGCATGTCGCTGCTCTACGGCGGTGCCGCCGACACCCGCCTGTCGGTCATCGGCGAGAACCTCTCCGACGGGGTGTCCACACCGATCGTCACGCTCGGTGTGCTGTTCACGATCATCGGGTTCGGGTTCAAGGTGTCGGCCGTGCCGTTCCACACCTGGGCTCCCGACACCTACGAGGGTGCCCCCACACCGCTGACGGCTTTTCTGGCCGTCGGCTCGAAAACGGCGGGCTTCGTCGCCTTGATGAACGTGGTGTTCTTCGCCTTCGCCGGCCAGCCCGAACTGGTGCAGCCGTTCATGTGGATCCTGGCCGCGGCCACGATGACCATCGGCAACCTCATCGCCCTCCGCCAGACCAACATGGTCCGCATGCTGGCCTACTCCGGTATCGCTCAGGCCGGCTACATCATGGCCCCGCTGGCGGTCTACGGCGATCGTCTCGGCGACGCCCAGCAGGCCATCGTGCTCTACCTGGTGATCTACGCCGCCATGAACCTCGGTGCGTTCGCCGTCGTGATCATCGCCGCCCGCAAGACCCGCTCGGGCGAGATCTCGTCGTTCGGCGGCATGTTCCGCTACGCCCCGGGCTTGACGCTGGCCATGACGGTGTTCCTTTTCTCCCTGGCCGGAATTCCCCCGATGGGCGGGTTCTGGGCCAAATTCTTCGTGTTCAAGGTGCTGACCGACGGTTGGGGCTTGTGGGGCACGATCCTGGCGATCTTCGTGGCCGTCAACTCGGTTGTGGCCGCCTACTACTACCTGAATGTGGCGAAGCAGATGTGGTTCATGCCCGCCCCCGACGGCGACCACTCACCGATCGTCATCCCACCCGCCCTCGTGGCGGCCGTGGCGGTCACGATCGTGGTAACGATGGTCACCGGCGTCACGGGTCTCATCCCCGACTGGACCGACTTCACCAGCCTCGCCGCCGCCCCCTGACACCCCTCCGACATCCCTCCGAAACTTTGTGCCGGTTCCTTACCGGTGTCGCCTGGCGACGATCGGGGTTGGCGCTCCATGGCGTGGTCGGCCACCCGCCGAAGCCCGAGAGGCATCAGTGACCCTGATCGGTTCGATGAGCTGATCGACTCGGTCATTCGCGAAGGGCGAACATCATGGCCCCGCCTGGCCACCGCGTTCAAGAGGGTGCGGCGTCAAGGCCGCTCGGGTTCGGCGCTCCTGGGTCGGGTGTTGGAGGAGCGAGAAGGCGAGCGAATCGTGCCGCTGTCGGTGTGGAGCCGGAAATTCTTCGTGCCCTCGACGACGCCGGCCTGCAGCGGCCGGAGATGGAGTGGCGTGTTCTACGGGACGGGTATCTTGTCGCCCAGGTCGATCTTGCGTATCCCGAGCTGCGCTGTGCCGTGGAGCTTGACAGCATCGCGTTTCATCTCAGCCGGGAAGCCTTCGAGGACGATCGCCGCCGGGATGCCGATCTGGCTGCGGTCGGCTGGCTGGTTCGACGGTTCACTTGGAACCAGTTCGAGCATCGATTCCCGTGGGTGGTCGGCGTCATCCGTAGCGACATGGCAAAACGCTCAGTCCAACCCTCGTCCGGAACTTTGAGCGCCTGACGACCCCTTGACGGGTCGTCGAGCGCACGAAGTTCCGAGGTTGGGGTCGCTTCGGGCACAAAGTTAGGGGAGGTGGGACACACGTCTCTACACTGGCCAGCGATCTATGGATGAGACGGTTGTGGTGACATCGGTTCAGGAACTGGCTGAGCTGCTGTCGAGCGCGGACGCCGACAGGTCTGTCGCCCCCACCTCCGGAGCACGACGAATCACCGCTATCGCCGGGCCACCCGGGGCGGGCAAGTCGACGGTCGCCGAGGCCCTCGTCGACCTCCTGAACGCGCTCTCGCCCGGTACCGCCGCGGTGTTCCCAATGGACGGCTACCACTACGACGACCTGGTTCTCGAGGAGCGGGGGTGGCGTCCACGCAAAGGCGCGCCGCATACCTTCGACGTCTCGGGGTTCGCCCACATGCTGGCCCGCCTGCGTCGCAACGACGAGGACGAGGTCGCGGTCCCCGTATTCGACCGCGGCATCGAGATCTCCCGGGCGGGGGCCCGGATCATTCCCCGGTCCGTCAGCCACATCGTCGTCGAGGGCAACTACCTCCTTCTCGATGTCAGGCCGTGGACCGATCTGGGCGACCACTTCGACACGACCGTCTCCATCGACGTTCCGGAGGCCGAGCTTCGACGCCGCCTCGTCGAACGATGGTCGCACCTGTCCGGAGCGGCCCTGGAGGAAAAGCTCGAGGGCAACGACATGCCAAACGTCCGGCTCGTCCGATCGAGCAGCCGCCCGGCCGACATCGTGATTTGCGAACCGGTCTGAAGCGACGGGTTCGTTCACCGAAAACCCCACCGGAAAATCCCCGACCGGCGAACCGAGGATCACATCCGACCGCCCCGGCGGCCGCCCGGGCGACGGCTCGAACGGGCTAGCGTGGGCTCCGATGGAGCGGTTTGACGCCTACATGGAGCGTTGCCTGTACGGGCCCGATGGCTTCTACACCACCCATGGCGTCGCCGGACGGGCTCGCGGCGACTTCATCACCAGCCCGGAGGTCGGCCCACTGTTCGGGGCGGTCGTGGCCAACGTGCTCGACGCCTGGTGGGACGCGGCGGGCCGGCCCGATCCGTGGATCGTCTACGACGTCGGTTGCGGCCCGAACACCCTGCTGCGGTCGATTCGCCGGGCCCGCCCGGAAGTCGAGCGGCCGTGGCGGCTCGTCGGCGTCGACCCGGCGCCCGGCGAGGGCCCGCAAGCGAGCACTGGGGGGGTCGAGCGGACCGACGACCTGCCTGATGATCTCGAGGGTTGCGTCGTGCTCGGCAACGAGCTGCTCGACAACCTGCAGGCCCGCATCGTCGAACACACCGCCACGGGCGATTGGCTGGAGGTCCACGTCGACGACGGCGCCGAGGTCCTGCGTACGACCGACGCCAGGCTCGACATACCACGCGGTACCAGGGCCCCGCTGTTGAGTGAGGCCGGCGACTGGTGCCGGACCGTGCTCGCCCGCGGCCCAGACCACCTGCTGCTGTTCGACTACGGCGAGGCAACCAGCCACGAGCTGGCGGTCAGAGGGGGCTGGCTCCGCACCTACAGGAGCCATCGGCGCGGCCACGACCCGCTGGCCGACCCCGGCCGATGGGACATCACGGTCGACGTCGCCGTCGATCAGTTGCCGTCGGGTGCCGTGGTGGAGACGCAGGCCGACTTCCTGCACCGATGGGGGATTGATGAACTGGTCAAGGAGGGACGGGCCCACTGGCGGGCCAACGCCGCCCGGCCCGACCTGACCGCCATCGCCATGCGCAGTCGTGTCTCGGAGGCCGAGGCCCTCACCGATCCCACCGGTCTCGGCTCGTGGCTGGTCATCCATTACGGAGGGTGATGGCCGACGTCGCCCTCACCGATGCCGATGTCGACCGGATCATCGCCGCCCTGACGCCGTACGGGCTGAATCGGTGCCGCGCCCTGTCGCTCTCCGACGTCGGGGCCGAGGTGTGGCTGCCGGGACGACGACCCGACGCCTGGGACCCGGCCGGCGAGCCGCCGCGTACGCTCATTCTCATCGGGCACGGTGGCAGATCTCTCTGGGAGGCCGTCCACGGCGATCCGACCTTCGACTTCGACGGAACACCGGATCCGATCGACACCTGGAGTATCGACCGTTCGGCCACGGCACTCGACCGGGTCGTGCCGTCGATCGAGCGATGCCTGCTCTATCCGGCGCCGGACTGCCCGATGGACCTGGTGGCCCTCGGCCGGGCCATGGGTTGGCATTCAGCCTCGCCGCTGGGGCTGGGAATCCACCACGGCTTCGGGTTGTGGTCGGCGTTCCGAGCCCTCTGGCTGCTGGACGTTACCGCCGACCTCTCACCGGCCCCGGTCGCCTCCGACGTCTGTATCCGCTGCGAGACGCACGATTGCGTGGCCGCCTGCCCGGTCAATGCCGTCGAATTCGGACGGGACTTTGCGGTCAAGAGCTGCCTCGAACATCGTTCCAAATTGAACAGTGAATGCGGGGAAACCTGCTTGGCCCGGGCCGCCTGCCCGGTTGGAATTGAACACCGATACGACGGCGACCAGATGGCCTATCACTACCGGTTGTCCCGACCGTCGGGCGAGGTGGGAGTCGACGGCGACCTCGATCGGCCCTCCTGAACGACCTCGAACCGGGCTTCAGTCGGTTTGTGGACGCAAGAGGTAGCATGAAGCTCGTATGGCCGTAACAGATCGAG
>JAOUGG010000122.1 GCA_029857855.1 Acidimicrobiia bacterium
CAGACCGAGCGGCACCCGCTCCCAGTGGAGCCACGGGCTGGCACGAGATCACGGTCGAGGCCGCCTGATCCGGCTTCGACATCCGGCCGGGATCAACGGCCGCGGAGGCATGGTGGGTACGGCCTGCCGGCCGGTGGCCTGGTGCGCCGCTCAGGGAAGATAGTTTCGGGGGTTCGTCGGCGTGCCGTTGACGCGAACCTCAAAGTGGAGGTGATTGCCGGTGGCGGTACCGGTGGCACCCACGAACCCGATGGTGTCGCCCCGGCCGACCTGCTGGCCAACGGACGACCCAAACCGCGACTGGTGGGCGTACAGGGTTGTGATACCGCCGCCATGATCGACGATGATCGTGTTGCCGTAGCCGCCCTGGCGACCGGCGAAGATGACGACGCCGCTGTTCGACGCGGCGATCGGCGTACCGCCGGCCGCGCCGATGTCCATGCCCGAGTGAAGGCGCCGGCTGCCGTACACCGGGTGGACCCGGTAGCCGTACTCGCTGGTGACCGTGGCGTTGATCGGCCACTGGAAACCCGATGTCGACGCCCGGGTCGGGGAGCTCGCCGGCGCCGCAGTCTCCGTCGGTGTGGCGACGGGCGTCGCCACCGGGGTCTTGTTGGCCTTCTCGACGATGACCCGCTGGACGGCGGCGTCCTCACGGGCATAGGCGGTGAGCTCGCCGGCCCAGATGTCGACCCGACGTTCGGCCTCGGCCTTGAGTTCGAGTTGGGCGGCCTGCTGCTCCTTGAGAAGGGCCAGCTCCTGCTGCAGCTCCTCCTCGGCGGCCTCGGCTTCGTCCTTCGCCTGTTCGGCCTCGGCATTGGCCAGACGCCGCTCCTCGAGCAGGGCTCGAAGCTCCTCGAGGAGCTCGGCGGTCGACAGGCTGGCCTGGGCCAGGAGGCCGTTCTGGCGGATGGCCCGGTTGAGATCCATGTCGGTCAGGAGCGGGTTGGCCTCGCCCAGCGTGCGGGTCTTGAAGCCCTCGATCGCCTTGACCCGAAGGTCTGACTCGATCTCGTTCTGTCGCCGCCCGGAGGCCTCCAGCTCCTCGGCTGTCCGGGCGAGAATGGCACCGGTCTGCTCGATCCGCAGATTCGCCTCGTCGATCTTCTCGAGGGTCGAGTTGGCGGCGGTGTTGATCTCGTTCAACCCTCGGGCGATCTCGACATCGGCCGCCTTGGCCAGATTCAGATTCGCCACCGCCCTGGCTTTCTCCGCGGCGTTGCCGGCGGTCGAGGTGGTGACCCCGGAGTCGCCGCTCGTCGCCGTGGTGGTCGGGTCGGACGAGGATTCGGTACCGGTTGTGGCCGATGTCGTCGGGGTGGCGGCCGTGGTGGTTGTCGCCTCGGAGGTCGTCGTGGTCTGCTCGACGGTCGTGGGGGTCGTGTCCTCCTGACCGGCCGCGGCAAGAGAACCGGACATCACGAGCGATGCGGCAACCGCAGCGCCCGCAGCACGGCGGAGACGCCGGTACCGAGCCGGCGGAAGGGGGCGTTGTTCGGCGTGGAAAGTGTCCATGACCATCAGCGAAGATCCAACCGATCCAGCTCCTCAGCTAGCCCACGTTGTCGCATGTCGCAGCCCGCCCGATCCCTCGACGCAGGCTGCATCGCTACACCGTGTCGTGCGGTGTGGACTCCAGACACCCACACAGATTGCGATGCCGTATGACGATTTCCTACGATCGTGCCATTCGACAAGCATCAACCCTACTCCGACTCCTCGGGAAACAGGACGCTCCGTCTCACTTCGAGCCAGAGTACCCGCTCCGCTGTGCAGTTTGACCCAGACCGTCCCTTCGACGGCCAAAGCCGCCTAACGCTTCCGCATGTGAGCGGAATTTGGCTGTCGGTGGTTGGTGCCCGATCGGTGGAGGAGTAGAAACCCATCAGCGATCGAAACGACCACGGCCAATCGGTGGCCCGTCCGATCGAAGCCCAAGGGAGTAGGGATGAGCGAGCCGGCCGACGTGCGAGAGATCATGACCTGGGACATCTACGGTCGAGCGGCCCGCCAGCTGGCACAACAGGTTGCCGACAGCGGCTTCCGGCCCGACCTGATCCTGGCGATCGCCCGTGGCGGCCTGTTCGTCGCCGGATCACTCGGCTACGCCCTGTCGGTGAAGAACCTGTATGTCATGAATTTGGAGTTCTACACCGGGGTCGACGAGCGACTCGACGTTCCGGTGATGTTGCCCCCCTACCTCGACAAGTTCGACCTGACGGACTCGAACATCCTGATCGCCGACGATGTGGCCGATACCGGCCACACGCTGAAGGTCGTACACGACTTCTGCCAGGAGGTCGTCGCCGAGAGCAGAACGGCCGTGCTCTACGAGAAGTCGCACTCACAGGTCAAGTGTGATTTCGTCTGGAAGAAGACCGACGAGTGGATCAACTTTCCCTGGTCGACCGAGCCCCCGATCGTTGACCGGCAGGGAGCCCCAACGGTTCTCGATGCATAGCCATGCACCTTCATTGTTTGACATAAACCAATCAGCTTCTAGGTGATTATTTACTAGAATTGATAATGTGCAAGTTGACTTCATTTGACCTAATCTGAGTCACGGAGGTCCACACATATGGCCAAGCGCATTGTCTCCGGCATCTTCATACTGACCGCTCTGGGAACACTCGGCGTCATTCTCGCCGGGGCGATGACCAGTGGCGAGCAGCTGATCGTTCGCTTCCTGACCGCAGTCACGGTTGCCGCCCTGGCGCTCTACGTGATAAGCGACCTGCGGCTGCAGAACGAGCAGGAGGAACCGCCGGTCTCGCGACACCGCTCGGATGGCGACCGTCCGGCGCAGGCCACCGCCGTCATGGCCAGTGTGATGGGTTCCCACCGGCGGGATCGGCTCATACGGCGGGGGGCCGGAGCTTCGGTCCAGCAGGCCCCGAACTTCGAGGCGATCGAACCCGTGACCGCTCGACCACGGGCCGTCGCCCTCGCCGATCCGACGGAGGCCGTCACCGGATCGCGCCTCGTCCCGCCTGCACCCGACCAGCTGGACCGGGTCGTCCCCCCTCACCCGATGACCGGCTACCAGCCGGTCGAGCGGGGCGGCCCGCCGACGCCGTGGGCGACACCGCCCGGATCGCCATCACCCGACCCTGGCGATGATCCGCTCCGCGACCTGGTCGACACCAGGGCCGACGAGCGGCTCGACGACCAGCGCAACGGCGGAGCCGACGACGTGGACGTCGTTGCGACCGCCGATCGGGTCCACACCCCACCGGAGTTCCTTATTCCGCCCGACGAGCGCTCCTCAACGCCATCTACCGGCTCGGTGATCGCCACGACGTCGTTCACCTATTCCGGCCGACTCGATGCCGTCGGAACCCAGTGGCCGCCGCTACCCCCGGATGTCACGGAGTCGACCGGCGACGGCGAAGATGAGCACGATGACCCCATGACCGCCGTCGGGCCGATCGATGCGCCCACGGAGGAACTTCCGGCCCTCACCGACCTCTCGAAGGCCCACGACGACGAACAGCTTCTCGCCATGTTCGCGTCGGAGGTCGACGGCGGGGAGGGCGAGGAAGATGAAGCAAAACCCCATCTCTTCGCGGTCGACACCGCCGAGATCCCGTTGTCGGAACCGGCCGAACGGGCCCTCCCGCCCGAGTCCGACGACGAGGCCGCGGAAGCGACTGCGACGTTCGACATCGATGAATGGGACCGTGTGACCGCCGTCCAGGGCACAGCGGACGCCACAGACGCCCCGGACACAGCCGAGGCCACCGAAACCGGCTTAACCGGCGACACGCCGGTTCCCGACTTCGGGATCCTGACCGCCGCCCGCCGGATCGAGGCGGCCGAGTACGCGGAGCCACACCGAACCGACTACCTCGAGTTCCGGGAAACACGTGACATCGTGATCACCGCCGATTTCGAGCGCCCGCCTCCGGCCTCACACCCGCCCGGCTCTAATCTCCCCGACAAGCTCACCGCCGCCATCCGGTCCGGCGAGATACAGGTGATCAACAGCCTGATCAGCCAAGGAATGCTGTCGACGTCGGGGCCGATCACCGACCGTGACGTACGAACCATGGTCTACGTGGCCTTCACCTCGAATGAACTTCGCAAGCTCATTCTCGCCGGTGGAACACCCGATGGTATACGCGCCGGTGACCTGGATCTGGGTGAGGTCGAGCTGTTCGACGAGAGCCGTTTCGCCCCGCCACCGAAGCTGCTCTACTCCGGCCCACCGGATCGACCGGAGACGAGGCCGGAACCGATCCTGGATCTCGTGGCCCTCGAGAGGGAAGCAGCGGCCGACATGCCGCTCGACATCGCTGCCGATCACGAGCTCGACGATGCCGAGTTGGTCCCGACTCTGCCCACCCCGAGGCACATCTACCGTCGGACCGACGTCGACCGGGTCGATCAGTAGCCGACCGGCGTTCTATGGGCCGTCCGCTGCGGCAACATTTCCGGCGGTTCAGCCGTAACGGATCTCGCCCGCCGGCTTCACCGCTGATTCGGGATCGAACCGGCGCTTCATCAGACCGACCCGCTGCGCGGCCAGCAGACCGAGATAGTAAGGGTTGAGGATGAGGTACCGTCGCCACAGCCGGGCCGGTTCCTTGGCCAGCCGGTAGGCCCACTCGAGCCCGTACCGCTGGAGGACCGGCGGTGCCTGGGCGAGCTCACCTGCATGGAAGTTGAAGGCGGCTCCGACGGCCAGCACCGGCATGTTGATGTGATCCTTGAACTCGTAGGCCCAGATCTCCTGCCGCGGACATCCGAGGCCGACACACAGCACCGACGCCCCGCTGGCGTTGATGTCGTCGATCAGTTCCTGCTTCTCGGCGAGGTCGAGCGTTCGGAACTTCGACGGTCGAGCCCGGACGATGTCGAGGCGCGGGAACCGCTCCACGAGACGATCGGACAGCTTGGCCAGCAGTTCCGGTGTGCCACCGAGCAGGTAGACGCCGAGATCGTTGCCGGCAGCCAGCTCACAGGTCTTCAGCATCAGATTCGGGCCGTAGACCCGATCGTCGAGGCCTGCATCGTGGAAGAGGTTGAGGGCCCACCGGACCGGTTGGCCGTCGGGAACGACGAGTTCGAGGTGGTTGAGCCGGTAGCGGTGCTCCGCGTCGGTCGCACCCTCCATCAGTCCGTGCACCGCCGTTGCCGTGACGGCAAGCGGCTGACGGTTCTTGGCCGCGTCGAGGATCCGGGCCAGGGCCCCGTCGTAGTCGATCACATCGACGTTGACGCCGAGCAGGTTTCGTTTACCCCGATCGATCACGAGCGGGGCTCGGCTTCCCACCGTTCCGCGTTGGCCTCGTAGATCTCGGTGAGGATGTCGTCGACGTTCCTGGTCAGCTTCCAGTCGGGGTAGTGCTCCTGGAATTTGCCGACGTCGCTCACGTACCATATGTGGTCGCCGATGCGGTTGTCGTCGGTGTAGCTGTGGTCGAGTTCCCGCCCGGTGATCTCCTGGCACGCCTCGACCGCCTCCCGCATCGAGCAGTGGCTGAAGCGGGCGCCGCCGATGTTGTAGACCTCCCCCGAGCGGGGGTTCCGGAAGAAGTGGTCGAAGGCCTGGATGAGGTCGTGGCTGTGGATGTTGTCCCGGACCTGTTTCCCGTTGTAGCCGAACACCGTGTAGTGGGCGCCGGTGGCGGTGCACTTCATCAGGTATGCGAGGAAGCCGTGAAGCTGGGTTCCGGAGTGGTTGGGGCCGGTGAGGCAGCCGCCGCGGAAGCTGGCGGTCTTTAGATCGAAGTAGCGACCGTACTCCTGGACGAGCACGTCGGCCGCGACCTTGGAGGCGCCGAAGAGGCTGTGGAGCGTGTTGTCGATCGACATGTCCTCGCGGATGCCGTTCCAGTAGGTGTGATCGGCGTCGATCTCCCACCGGTTGCCGTTGTCGATCAGCGGTAGCCGGTTGGGGGTGTCGCCGTAGACCTTGTTGGTGCTGGTGAAGATGAACACCGCATCGGGGCAGTGGTCCCTCGTGGCCTGCAGGACGTTCAGGGTGCCGTTGGCGTTGACCGTGAAGTCGGTGTGGGGATCGGAGGCGGCCCAGTCGTGCGACGGCTGAGCCGCGGTGTGCACGACGAGTTCGATGTCGGACCCGTACTTCGAGAACAGGTTGTCGATGAGGTCGGTGTCGCGGATGTCGCCGTCGACGTGAATGTAGCTGTCGCCCAACTCGGCCTCGAGCTGGCGCTGCTGCCAGCGGGTCGAGGCCTCGGCGCCGAAGAACTCTTGGCGCATGTCGTTGTCGACGCCGACGACGGTCATGCCGGCACCGGCGAAGTGGCGGCTGGCCTCCGATCCGATGAGACCGGCCGATCCGGTCACGATGGCGGTGCTCATGGTCGTGCCTCGCTCCTGGTTGCTGCCTGGCGCATTATTGTGGCGCCTCGTTCCTTGTCAATCCGGCGGCACGTCGCCCCCGGGGAGGAATCGGCGCGGCGGATCGGGGCTGTTCTCCGCCGAACGCTCCGCACCAAGATTCGCTCACCTGTCTTCGGCCCTGCCCTGGGGCAGCCGACTGACAAGTATAGGTGTTTCGGCTGGGTGTCGAGCCGACGACAACTCATCGTTGGCCAACCCTGAAAGATTGCCCAGACTGTGAGATCTCGAGTGACCGAACATGGCTCGTGTGCTACTGGCCGATCAGTCGGTCATCGTGAAACTCAACCTGGCAGAGATGTTTCTGGCGCTGCAGAAAAGCGTGACGGTTCCGCTCGCCGACGTCTGTGCAGTCTCTGTCGTCGACCGACCCTGGGACGGATTGCCACCGTTGGTCCTCGGGCCCGAAGTGATGTCGGTCGGGCCCTCCTTGTCGTGTACGGCAACCGGCGATCGGTGGTGATCGACATCAACCCCAGGATGGGCTGGTCGCTGATGATCGTGTCGGCACGCCATCCCGACGAGGTTGCCGACACCTGGCGCGTCGCCTGGCGCCGACATGGAACTCAT
>JAOUGG010000123.1 GCA_029857855.1 Acidimicrobiia bacterium
GGATCGAGGCCGCCTCCAGAGGCGAACCCTGTTGGTGCTGTCCGCCAGCGCCGTCGCCGGTCGGGCAGCGATGACGATTGCGTTCGTCGTGGTCAGCCTGCTGACCAAGGAGATCCTGGGCTCATCCACGTGGGCCGGTATCGCGAGCGCCGCCATCACGGTCGGAACCGCACTCAGCTCCTCCGCCCTGAGCAGCTACATGAACCGCAAGGGTCGACGCCCCGGACTGGTCGTCGGCTACATGGTGGCGGCAACCGGCGGCCTTATTGCGGCGTTCGGGGGGCAGGCGGCCTTGATCGTCGCCTATCTCGTCGGTCTTGTGCTGTTCGGCGTTGGTCAGGGGAGCACCGGTCTCGCCCGGTATGCCGCGGCCGACCTGGCCAACGACAACGACCGGGGCAAGGCGATCGGGTACGTGGTCTTCGCCTCGACCATCGGTGCCGTCGGCGGTCCCGCACTGTCGGGTCCGGCGGCCCGCTTCGGCGAGTGGTTCGGGTACGGCCCCTACATCGGATCACACCTGGTGTCGGTCGGCTTCTTCGTGCTGGCCGGACTCTTGTTGTTCGTCGGCCTCCGCCCCGACCCGCTCGTCGCAAGCGGCAAACTCGACGTCGAGGGGCCGCCCAGCGACGGTGGTTTCAGTGCCGGCCTGCATGCCATACGGCAGCACCCGCTGGCCGTGCTGGCGCTGGTCGGTCTGGTGGTTTCCCAGGCCGTCATGGTGATGGTGATGGCCATGACTCCGCTGCACATGGAGGCCCACGGCAAATCTGTCGGGTTGGTCGGCTGGGTGTTGTCGGCCCACACCGCCGGAATGTTCGCGTTCGCCCCGCTGGCCGGATGGTTCGCCGACCGCTACGGCCGGATCGAATCGATCGTTGCGTCGGCGGTTGTGCTGATCATCGCCACGGTGATGACCGCCTTCGCCCATGAGGCGCCGTCGATCCTCATGTTCCCCGGCCTGTACCTGCTCGGTCTCGGCTGGAGCTTCGGGACCGTCGGATCGAGCGCGCTGCTCACCGAGGCCGTCGACCGTCGCGAGGAGGTGGCCGCCCAGGGAGCGGCCGACCTGATCAAGAGCTTCGTCAGCGGCGCCGGCGCCCTGGCCTCCGGACTCATCTTCACGATGGCGGGATTCCACGTCCTGTCGATGGTGGGAATCGTCGGGTCCGGCCTGCTGCTGGTGGCGGCCTTCACCCGGCTGCGACTTCAGCCTCGGGTCGGCCTGGCACCTTGACCACCATGAGGTCCTCGGCCACCACCACATCGGGATGAATGGCGCCGGCTTCGACGGCGAAACCCTCGTTGTCGGTGTAGCGGGAGGAGAAGTGACCGAGTACCAGCCGGCGGGCTCCCGCCTGCACCGCCATGGTCGCCGCCTGCCCGGCGGTGAGATGGCCGTAGTCGGCGGCGAGGTCGACCTCGGATTCGAGGTACGTCGATTCGGCGACCATCAGGTCGACGCCGCGGGCCAGCTCCACGGCGTTCGCGCAGGGTGCGGTGTCCATGATGAACGCAAACGACTGGCCCGGTCGGGGCCTGGTGACGTCGTCGACGGTGACGACGCCGTGCGCGGTACGAACCGAACCGGTAGCGAGGAGGCGTCCGACATCGGGGCCGGTGATGCCGTGGCGTTCGAGGGCGGCCTGGTCGGCTCGTCGGCCGTCGGCTTCTCTCAGCCGGTAGCCAAGGGTCGTGACCCGGTGGTCGAGCGGAGCCGCCGAAAGGGTCAACGGGCCGATGGCGTCCACAGTGCCGGCCCCGGCGATCGGCTTGGGAACGACGCTGCTGGTGTCGTGGAAGATCGACGAGGTCCGCAGCCGTTCGAAGTATTCCACGCCGTCGGCGGGGAAATACACGGGAAGCGGCGGCAATGTTCGGGTTCCCAATCGCGAGTCGAGCGCCCTGCGCTGGATCACTCCGGCCAGACCCAGGGAGTGGTCGCCGTGGAAGTGGGTGATGCAGATGGCCGTGAGACGGGCCACGGAGAGATTGGCGAAGATGAACTGGCGTTGGGTGCCCTCGCCCGGATCGAACAGGATCAACTGGTCGTCCCAGCGGAGAACGAAGCTGTTGTGGGCCCGGTAGCGGGTCGGGGCCTGACCGGCGGTTCCCAGCACGACCAGTTCTCGGCTGCTCATTGCCGAGCATTCTAGGTGACCCGACCGGCGGTTGGGCGCCTCGGGATTCCGCGACCGGCATCGGCAGTGCAGCAGCGATCGCTTGATGTCTTTCTTGGTGCATGGCCCTCGGAGGACGCTCGCTATGGTCTAGACCATGCAGCAGCTGGGAATGATCGGACTGGGACGGATGGGCGGCAACATGGTTCGGCGCCTTCACCGGGCGGGAATCGCCTGTGTCGGTTTTGCGAACAGCCGGGAGTCGGTCGATGAATTGGTCGCCGAGGGTGTGGCCGAGGGGGCGTACGAGCTGGCGGATCTCGTGGCCAAGCTGGAACGGCCCCGAGCGATCTGGATCATGATTCCGGCCGGCTTTGTCGACGGCGTGATCGAGGAGTTGGCGCCGTTGCTCGATCCCGATGATGTCGTCATCGACGGCGGCAACACGCACTATCCGCTCGACATCTTGCGATCCGACCGCCTGGCCGAACAGAGAATCCACTACCTCGACGTCGGGACCTCCGGTGGTGTGCACGGCCTCGAGCGGGGCTACTGCCAGATGATCGGCGGCGAGGCCGACGTCGTCGAGCGCCTGCGCCCGATCTTCGAAACGCTGGCCCCCGGTGTCGACGCGCAGCCTCGGACCGACGGCCGCGACGGCGACCCGGTCCAGTCGGAGCACGGCTATCTGCACTGCGGTCCTGCAGGCGCCGGCCATTTCGTCAAGATGGTGCACAACGGCGTGGAGTACGCCATCATGGCCGCCTACGCCGAGGGCTTCAACCTCATGTCGAGGGCCGGGATCGGCCGCGATGACCGCGAGGTCGACGCCGAGACAGCGCCGCTCGCCGACCCCCGGCTCTACCAGTACGACATCGACGTCGCCGAGGTGGCGGAAGTCTGGCGGCGAGGAAGCGTGGTCGGGTCGTGGCTGCTCGATCTGACCGCCGGGGCGCTGCTGCACGATGGCGATCTGTCGCGGTACGAGGGTCGAGTGGCCGATTCGGGGGAGGGGCGGTGGACGGCGCTGGCCGCCATCGACACGGGTACCCCGGCTCCGACCATTCTCGACGCGCTTTTCAGCCGCTTCGCATCGCGCGACAATGACCGCTTCGCCAACCAGGTGCTGTCGGCCATGCGAGCCGGATTCGGTGGCCACCATGAACGGAAGTCCGAGTCCGGAAACTCCACTTCGGGTGAGGGGGGCTGATGACCAGGGATCGCACGCACCCCAGACCGCACCGGCGGCCGCCGGCCCCCATCGAGGTTCCCGATGCGGTGGCGACGCCGCTCGGCAACGGCCAAGCGACCGCCGACGCCCTCGTGCTGTTCGGCATCACCGGTGATCTGGCCAGAAAGAAGCTCTTTCGGGCGCTCTACCAACTCGAAGCCGATGGTCAGCTCGGCTGCCCGGTGATCGGCGTTGCGTCGTCGAACTGGACGGTCGACGAACTCCGGGCGAATGCGAGGGAGGCGCTCGACGAGTCCGGCGCCGAGATCGACGACGCCGTCTGGGCCCGCCTGGCCGGCCGCCTCGACTATGTGTCCGGCGACTACCGGGACACCGACACCTTCGAGCGCGTGGCCGACCGGGTCCGAGGCGCGGCGTGCCCCGTCTGCTACCTCGCCATCCCGCCGTTCCTGTTTCCCACCGTCGTCGAAGGACTCGGCGCAACCGGGCTCAACCGGGGCCGGGTGGTGTTGGAGAAGCCGTTCGGACGTGACCTGGCCTCGTCACGCGAGCTCGATCTGGCGGTCAAGGATCACTTCCCCGAGGAGCGGATCTACCGGATCGACCACTTTCTGGGGAAGGAGCCGGTCCTCAACATCCTGGTGTTCCGTTTTGCCAACGCCATCTTCGAGCCGCTGTGGAATCGGCATCACGTCAGCCGAGTCACGATCGACATGGCCGAGAGTTTCGGCGTCGAGGGCCGGGGCAAGTTCTACGACGAGGTCGGTGCGCTGCGTGATGTGGCCCAGAACCACCTGTTGCAGATCGTCTCGCTCCTCGCCATGGAACCGCCGGTGTCCGACGACGCCGATTCGCTGTCGGATGAGGTAGTCAAGGTCCTGCGGGCCATCCGCCCCCTCGATCCCGATCGGGTGTGGCGGGGCCAGTACGAGGGCTACCTCGATGAGGAGGGGGTGAAGCCCGAGTCCGACACCGAAACCTACGTGGCGATCGACTTCGAGATCGACTCCTGGCGATGGGCCGGCGTGCCGTGGCAAATTCGGGCCGGCAAGGCCCTGAACCGAACCAGGACCGAGGCCGTCGTCGAGTTCCAGGCGCCACCCCGACCCCTGTTCAGCGACATCGAATGCGCTCCCCGGCCGAACGCCCTCCGGTTCGAGATGAAGCCGAACGACGTCATCTGTCTCGAGGTCCAGGCCAAGGCCCCGGGTGATTCGTTGATCAGCGAGACCACCAGCCTCAGCCTCGATCACGACGGCCTCGAATTCGGGCCCAGTCCCTACCACCGGCTCCTGGGTGATGCCCTCCAGGGCGATCGGCGACTGTTCGCCCGGGGTGACCAGGTCGATGTGGCCTGGCAGATCGTTCAGCCGGTGCTCGACGCACCACGGCCTGTCGTGGTGTACCCCTACGGTTCGGAGTTTCCGGATCGGCCCGATGAAACCGGGCGGAGCGCTCGATGACTGCCGGCGGCGCGGCCGACGCGATCGCTCGTCACTGCACGATCACCGTCGACCTCGGTGGAACCAACGTGCGGGCCGCCGCGGTCGACGACCTGGGCGACCTCGTGCTCCACATCCGCAGGCCGACACCACGCCACGATCCGGACCCGCAGTTTCTGATCCACCTCATACACGCCGTGATCGCCGACCTCCCGGCGGACCGGCGGGCCGGTCGAGCGGTTGTCGGCCTTCCCGGGGTGATCGACCAGGTTCACGAACGGCTGGTCACGGGCGTGAACCTTCCCAAGGGCTGGATCGACAAGATCAACGAGGACTGGATCGCCGATCAGATCGGCATGGAGGTGAGCCTCGCCAACGACGCCGATCTCGCCGCCGTCGGCGAGTCGGAGTTCGGGGCCGGCCGCAATCATCGAGACGTCGTCTACGTGACGGTTTCGACCGGGGTCGGCGCCGGCCTCGTCGTCGCCAGCCGTCTCGTCCAGGGCAGTCTGTCGGGTGGGGAGCTCGGCCACACGGTGATCGACTGGGAGGCCGCCCGTCGTGGTGAGCCGGCCACGGTCGAGGACCTGGGATCCGGGACCGCGATCGACCGGGCGGCGGCGAAGGCCGGTCTGGCCGAGCGGGGCGCCGATTTCGCCGCCCTCGTGGCCGCCGGGTCGGAGCCGGCCACCACCATCTGGAACCACGCACTCGAAGCGGTGGGTATCGGCATCGCCAACATGGCGTGGATGGTGGCACCGCAGATCGTGATCGTCGGCGGGGGAGTGGGGCGCAACACCGATCTCGTCCTGCCCGTCATCCGTCGCCAGCTCGAACAGTTCGGGCCCGTCTTCTCGGGCGACATCGAACTTGCGACCGCCGAGCTCGGCGACGACGCCGCGCTGATCGGTGGAGCGGCCTGGTATCGCGCCATCGGCCGGGTGGACGGGGCGTGAACGAGGATCGGCACCTGCTCGAGGTGACCACATCCGGTCGCTGGGCGGGTCGGGCCGCCGAGATCCTCGGGGCGGCCGTGGCCGGCGCCATCGAGCGGCGGGGCCGGTGCCTGATGGCCATCAGCGGCGGTTCCACGCCCACGCCCGTATTCGCCGAGCTGGCGCGCCTCGACCTCGACTGGTCGAGCGTTACGATCCTGCAGGTCGATGAGCGGATCGTTCCCCTCGACAGCTCGTCACGCAACCTGATGGTGCAGCGCGGCCTGCTCGGCCACCTTGGATGCAGCTGGATGCCCCTTCCCGTTGACGATCTGCTGGCCCTCCGTGGTCGTCCACCCACCGATCAGGACCAGCCTCGACCGATCACCGAGGAGGCCGCGGACCCCATCCTCGATGATTTCGCGGCCAGACTGACCGAATTGGCCGATGACCCGCCGGTCCTCGACATCGTTCATCTCGGCCTCGGTTCCGATGGGCACACCGCGTCGCTCGTACCCGGTGATCCGCTGGTCAACGAGATGCGACGCTACGTGGGTTTGACCGGCCTGTACTCCGGATCGCCGCCGACGACCACCCAGGCGGTCGCCGCGCTCGACAAGGGTACGATCCGGCCGACCACCCAGCGGGTCTCCCTGACCAGGCCGGTGCTCGATCGGGCCCGGATGGTGCTGTGGCTCGTCAACGGAGCCGACAAAGCGGATGTGGTACGGCGGTTGACCGAGGGCGACATGTCGATACCGGCCGGCCTCATTCGTGCCGCCCACTCGGTCATCGTGGCCGACACCGACGCCGCCGCGCTGGTCGACCGGTAGGCGGCCGCCCGTTCGCCCGATCGGTCGGATGGCCCGCCCGGTATCGATCAGGTGTCTCGGAAACGAATGCGGCTGATCACCGGGTAGTGGTCGCTGCCGCCAGGGTCGCCGATCTCGGTACTGAGCACCTCGAAGTGATCGGTGACGAGGATGTGGTCGAGGCGCATGACCGGGAAGGGCAGGCCGCGGGTCGGCCACGTCAGGTCGGCGCCGCACCCCTTGTCGTCGTGCACGTCGGTCCACCCCTGGTCGAGCAGGTGGCGGAACGGGCGATGGTCCTCGGTGGCGTTGAAGTCGCCTCCCATCACCGTCGGCGCCTCGGTCGGCAGCCGGCTCAGCCCCTCGTACTGCTCGTGCCACAGGTCGATTTCCGCTCCGGAGATCGGTGAGGCGGCGTGCAGGGCGGC
>JAOUGG010000903.1 GCA_029857855.1 Acidimicrobiia bacterium
CTCCTCCCTGGAGATGCAGGATCGACCGATACCACCAGACCCGCCAGTCCCAGGGATCGTCTTGCCCGAGCTTGTCCAGGATGGCGCCCGGGCCCCCGCCGATCTTTGCGATCCGCTCGGTCTGGATCGGGGACACCTCGCCACCCCGGCCCTGAAACTGGATGAGCTCCCACGCCAGACGGAGCTGCAGGCCCCGGGTGAGTCCGACCTGGCCGGATTCGGACGCGGCCAGCATGGCCGACAGATTGGCGCCGGGGCTGTTCTCGGGCAGGTCCAGCAGGAATGGGGCGGCGGGATCGGACTCGTCGATCCGGGCCGGCGGCAGCACCCGCCAGTCGACGCTCGTGGCGTCGAAATCCTCGGCTGCGCTGAGCAGCAGGTGCGAGAGTCGGTCGGGTTCGAACTCGGTCGACAGCGAGGCCCGGGGTTGGGACTGGCTGATGGCGACGATCTCCCGCAGCACTCCGGTCAGCTGCTCCTGCATCTCCGCCGCCGACTGGAACCGATCGTCGGGATGGGCCGCCGTTGCCTTCAACAGGAATCGGTAGAGCGACTCCCACCGGGCGAACAACGGCTCGTCGGCCTGGGCCGGAAGCGTGTACTGGTAGCCGCCCGTGTGGAACACGAACCGGATGATGAGCACGGCCAGGGTCCGGCCGACGGTGTAGAGATCGGACGCCACCGACGGTCCGGTCTGGGCCATCTCGGGGGCCTGGAATCCCTCTGTGCCGAAGATGGCGGCATGGACGTCGTCGATGCGCATCACGGCACCGACGTCGATCAGTTTCACGTCCTCGCCGACCGCCATGATGTTGGCCGGTTTGAGGTCGTTGTAGACCAGGCCGAGGCCGTGCAGGTAGGCGAAGGCCGGCAGGACCCCGAGGATGTAGGCGATGGCGTCGGTGACGGGCAGCGGGTCGGCCGCTCCCCCATTGGCGGCCCGGCGCTTCTTCAGCTTGGCGTTGAGCGACTCGCCACCCACCATCTCCATGACGATGTACCCGGCCCCCCGATGGGTGACGAAGTTGTAGATGTTGACGATGTTGGCGTGCTCGATCTGGGCCAGGAACCGGCGTTCGGCCACGGCGGCGGCGATGGCGTCCGGGTCGTCCTCGTTGAGAAGACCCTTCAGGACCACCCAGCGGTTCGACACGGCGCGGTCCCGCCCGAGGTAGATCCAGCCCAGGCCGCCGTGGGCCAGGGGGCCGAGGATCTCGTACTGGCCGGCCACGAGTTCACCGGTGCTCAGCCCGGGGGCGTTGGTGATGAAGTCGAACGGCGTGCGACAGCTGCCGCAGAAGCCGGTGACCCGCCCCGGCTGCCCGCCCGTCGAGCGGCCGACCGCCTTGCCGCAACTGCTGCAGAAACGTTCGTCCTCCGGAACCTCGCCCAGTACCGAGGCGATCTCGGCGTCAGTCATGACCGCCTGGGCCGGGTCGCCGATCTGGGTCGGGGCCACCGTCACCAGGCCGGCACCGATACCCGTTCGCCGTGAGCCTGTCCGGCGGGACGACGACGTTCGACGGGTCCTGACCGACGATCCCCCGCCAGCCGACACGGCGGTCGAGATGTCGGGAGCGCGGGGAACGGCGATCGACGGAGACCCCTCGGGAGCCGATGGCCGTCCCCCGCCGGAGGAGGTCGCAGGGATCGATACGCCGGCGGCGACCACGGCGGCGGAACCCGCTGCCGTGTCGGCGGCAAGACCGCACGTGTCGCAGTAGCCGTCGGCGGCGATCGTTCCGATACAGCCGTCTCGGCCACAGACCGACCCGGCCGATTTGGGGGCCGACGTTGCGGCCGGAGACCCTGGCGGGGCGGAGGGTGAGACCGGCGCGGGCCGGGCCGGCGTCGCCACGGCCGATCCCTCGTACTTCACACCACAGGTGTCGCAGTAGCCGTCGGGAGCGATCGCACCGTCACAGCCCGGCTCGGGGCAGCTCACCGTGGAGTTGGCTGACAGGTTCGACATCGAAGATCAGGGCTTTCGCAGTTCGTCGGCGAGTTGGACGATGGCCGCCTCGGCGGCATCCAGATCACTCGGTGCAGTGTAGAGCTCCGTCCACGCCCCATCGGCCAGATCCATCGCCTCGGGCGATTCGGCGTTGCCGGTGGCCGCCATCTTGGCCTGGAAGGCCTGCAGACGGCCCCGGAGTTCGTCGCGCCGATCGAGGCCGCGCCGATTCCGACGTTCGGCT
>JAOUGG010000905.1 GCA_029857855.1 Acidimicrobiia bacterium
CGGAGGCTTTCTCGGCGATCTCGGTACCGGTGGGAGCCTTCACCTCGAAGTCGCGACGGACGATGGCTCGGAGGTGGTCGAGATCGGCGATGATCGAGAAATCGAGTTCGACAAAGATGCTCGACGGGAAAACCAGCTTTCCGTTGTGGTTGAGTCGGAACGGCTTCACCAGCACCCCGTTCTTGGATGTGCGACCCGACCGGCAACCTGGTCCGGGTCGGGTTTCCGACCACGCCTGGGCCGATGTTAGCGGCCGATGCGGCGACCGTTCCACTGGATCGCGAATCGGCGGTGCCGGTGCCCCGGGTGACCGATCCGTGACCTAGGGCCCTATCGGGCCTCCAGAGAGGGGGCGAACACTGAACCCATGGATCATGATCAGATCGGGACGTCGCTCGGCGTCCGTGAGACCCATATCTCGCGGCTCTTCTTCACTCCCGATCGGGTCTACAAGCTGCTCAAACCAGTGGAGACGCCCTTCGTCAGCTATGTCGACCCCGACGAGCGGATCGTGGCCGCCACCAACGAGTTCGAGCTGAACCACCGCCTGGCCCCCGACGTCTACCTGGGCACGGCCGACGTCGAGGAACAGGGCCGCCTCGTCGAACGGATGATCGTGATGCGGCGGCTGCCGGAGGAACGCCAGCTCGATCGGTTGGCCACCGCCCCCGACGCCACCATCCGCGTCTGGGAAGCGGCCAAACACATCGCCGCCCTCCACGCCTCCGAACCGCCGATCACCGATCACCGTGCCGAAGCGGCATCGGTCGACACGCTGGCCCGGCGATGGGCGGAGAACTTCGACGCGATCGAACCGCTGGCCGGCACCGTGATCGACCGGGACGAGTTCGAGTCCATCCGAACCCTGGTCGGCCGCTACATCGAGGGGCGAAACGTGCTCTTCGCCGAGCGGATCGCCCATGGCTGGGTCCGCGACGGCCACGGCGATCTACGGGCCGAGCACATTTTCTGTCTCGATGACGGCCCCCGGGTCATCGACTGCCTGGCCTTCCGCGACGACTTTCGCATCGGTGACGCGCTCAACGACATCGCCTTCTTGGCCATGGATCTCCACCGGCTCGCCGGTCCCGAGCTGGCCCGTTCGCTCATGCACGACTACTGCGAGTTCACCTACGAGCACCACCCGTCGACGCTGGCCCATCACTACGTCGCCTATCGGGCCCACGTGCGGGCCAAGATCGCCGCCATCCGGTTGGCCCAAGGCGATGAGACGGCGGCCGACGAGGTCGTCGCCTATCACCGCCTCGCTCATGAGCATCTCAGTGTCGGCCGGGTCCGGCTGGTACTGGTCGGCGGCGCCGTCGGCGTCGGCAAGAGCACCGTGGCCAATGGACTGGCCGCGGCGATCGGCGCCACCTGGCTCCGGACCGACGAGGTGCGCAAGGCGACGGGCGACGGGCGCCCGCCCAAGTACAACCCTGAGGCCAAGGACCAGGTCTACCGTGATCTGATCGCCCAGGCCGAGACCCTCCTCGCACGTGGCGAGAGTGTGGTCCTCGACGCCACCTGGTCGAGCGAGCATCGCCGAAGCTGGGCCCGGGAGCTGGCCGAGCGGACGCACAGCACGCTGACGTCGGTGCAGGTGATCGCGCCGCTCGAGCTGGCGTGCCAGCGCCTCCAGGTTCGCCGGGCGGTCGGCGATGATCCGTCGGACTCAACACCCGAGTTGGCCCGTCGACTCGACGGCAGCTTCGAGAGCTGGCCCGAGGCCTTGTTGATCCCGTCAGATCGCACCATCACCGAAACCGTTGACGCCGCCGTGCGGTCCGTGATCGGGCCCGTATCGGATCACACGGCCGACGGGTCGTCGAACGGTCGAACCGTCGCGCCTGCGTCGGCGGCGGACACGTCGACCCGGCTCGCCGAACTGGGCCGAAACGCCGATCGTGTCTCCGTCGACTACGCCGCCGTTCGGTTCTACCTGCGTCGAGCGGGAAAGCTCGTGCCCGACACCAGTTATGTCAACACCAGCTACATCAATGGGCCGGAACAACCGTGACCGGGCAGCGGGCGTGGTGCACGACGTAGGTGCTGACCGAACCCAACAGCAGGCCCTTGAACCCACCGTGGCCGCGGCTGCCGACGACCACCATGTCGGCGTCGGACGACAGGTCGATCAGGACCGAACCCGCGTGACCGTATGAGACGCCGGTCTCGATGGTCGGGCCGCCC
>JAOUGG010000904.1 GCA_029857855.1 Acidimicrobiia bacterium
GCGGAATCCTGGGGCCGCAAATCTTCAGGGCGAAATCTTGGGAAGCGTGGGGGCTCAGGTGCGCTGGAAGCGGCCGGGTTCCACCTCCGCGGCCTCGCCCCGGTCGATCATGCGGGCCACATGGAGTTCGGCCGTGCGGTGCTCGACGGATTCGAGGAACACATGCTCGACATGCGGCCGGTAGACGAATCGGTGAGCCACCATCTCGTCGAGCGAACGGGGGTCGGCGAGAAACTCGAGCATTCGCTCGTGGCGGGACCCGATGACGGCGTGGAAGCCGTCAACCATCTCCACGAACGTCTCCCGACCCTCGATGATGCCCTTGTGGTGGAAGGTCACGTACCAGTCGGCTTCGACGTCGCGTACCCGCCGCAACGACTCGTCGAACTGGTCGAGGTCGGACCAGGCGTCGCCGTAATAGGGTCCGAAGCCGGTGAGGTCGATGTCGGAGAGGAAGAACACGTTGCCGATCTGAAAACCGCTGTGGCCCCGGGTGTGGCCGGGTAGGTGCATCGCCTCGACCGTCACGCCCCCGAGGTCGAAGACGTGGCCGTCGCCGAATCCCCGGGCGTCGTCACGGGGGGCGTAGAAGAACTCCTCAGAGACCTGGATCGTGTAGTCGGCACGGGCCTGCCCGGTCAGCCCGTACACGTCCATCAGCCCCTCGATCGACCGGGCCGCCGGGAGATCGTCGTGGTGGATGTGGAGACGGGACTCGGCGAACAGGCCGTTACCCGGCATGTGGTCCTCGTGACCGTGTGAGTTGATCACGGCGTCGACTGCGACCGGGGCCCCGCCCCGGCTGACCACGGTGATCGACGGATCGATCAGTGCGACTTCGGCCGATCCCTCGACCAGGACGGAGTTGCCCGCCGGGTATGCGCCATTGTCGGCGCCCCGCAGCACGCTGACACTCGGCGACAGGCGGATCTGCTCGTCATCCCAGGGAACAATCGTGGCTGTTTTCACCCGCTCAACCGTAGCGGCGGGATCGGTCGTGACGGGAACCGACGAACAGTCGCACCGCCGTCCGGCGATCGTCCGGCCGCTGTCGGTTGGCTGCCCGTCGACGGTCGGTCGGCTGGCCGTCGGTTGTCCGTCGAACCTTCGGCTGGCCTGTCGGCCGGTCCCTGATACGGTTGGGAGAACAACCACCGGGCACCCTCACCCACCACTTTTCCGATCGCCTCCAGACGGCCAGACCGTAGGCGCCACCCTGAAAAGGAACCGATGACCGAAGACAACGGCGGGCGATCCGAACTGACCTGGTATGACATGCCGGAGCTCCGGCGGCCCCTGCTGTTGATTGCGTTCGAGGGTCTGTTCGACGCCGCCTCGGCGGCTTCCTCGGCACTGGAATGGATTCGCGAGCGCGGGGATTCGACCGAGATCGCCATGATCGACCCGGAGAACTTCTTCAACTTCACCGAGGCCCGACCGTCCGTCCGGTTCGATCATTCGGGGGAGCGGGTGATCGACTGGCCGGTCAACGAGGTCTACTCGGTGGTCACCGACTCGGGCCGGGATCTGGTCGTCCTGACCGGGGTCGAGCCCCATCTCCGCTGGTCGTCGTTCGCCCGCCACGTCGTGGAGGTGGCCCGCCGGACGAGGGCCGAGATGGTGGTGACCGTCGGCGCGTTCGTCGGCATGGTGCCCCACACCCGCCCGTTCGCCGTGACCGGAAGCGCCGCTCACCCCGAGCTGGTGCGCCGCCTCAACCTGACCCCGCCGACCTACCAGGGGCCGACCGGCCTGATCGGCGTGATCGTCGAGCAGATGGAGCGGGCCAACATCCCGGCCATCTCGTTGCGGGTCGAGGTGCCCCACTACGTGCCCGGCGCACCGAACCCCAAGGCGACCAGGGCCCTGCTTCGTCGGCTCCAGCAGACGACCGGTGTCAGCACCGGTTACGAGGACCTCGACAGCGAGGTCACCGAATGGCTTCAGCGGGTCGACCAGGCGGTGGCGGCCGACGACGAGAGCCGGGAGTATGTCGAACGGTTGGAAGAGCAGGCCGACTCCAACGAGGAGCTGCTGCCGTCGGGCGACGATCTGGCCGGTGAACTCGAGGCTTTTCTCCGTGAGCAGCAGGGCTCCGACGGCGACGAGAGCCAGGCCGGGTAGTCGTCGAGGGACAACCGTCGGGGTTCCAGGCTCGGATGCCCCGATCAGTTTGCGGTTGGGCTCCTGCCG
>JAOUGG010000124.1 GCA_029857855.1 Acidimicrobiia bacterium
ACTTCGGCATCGGAGACGACGGCCGGGGCTCGATCTCCTACCGCGGCCCCGGCTACGCGGCTGACCTGTTCTTCGACGCCGGCTCCGGCGCCTACGACCTGACCGTCAGCCAGGACGGGTTCGTCGGAACGATGAACGCCCTCCATCAGGGGCGCGACGCCGGTTCGGTGTGGCGCCTGATCATCGACGTCAGCGGGGTCGTTCTCGTCGTGATCGCCTTGACCGGTCTCGGGATCCAGCTGTTCATGAAGAAGCGCCGTTTCACGGCGTTGACCTGGTCGGTGGTCGGTGGGGTCGCCACCGTGGTGCTGATCTGGATGGCGCTGAGCTAGGCGATCTCCGGCGCCGTCCCGGCGAACGGGATCTCGGGGATTCCTTGAACGTCCACGTCGAACGCCAGCAGAGACCCCTCCACCACCGGCGTGATGCCGTCGGGCGGTGGCGACGTCGCGTCGCCGCCGATCGACGTGACGTAGAGGGTCGAGAGATCAGGCCCGCCGAAACAGGGCATCGTCGGTTTCTGCACCGGCAGCTCGATGCGGCGATCCAGGCGCCCGTCGGGGGTGATGCGGATCACGGCCCAACCGTGCACCGAGGCCGACCACAGGCAGCCGTCGGCGTCGACGCAGGCACCGTCAGGCGATCCCGGCACTTCGCCGTAGGCGAACAGCACTCGTTCGTTGGTTCGCTCTCCGGCCTCGACGTCGTAGTCCCACACCAGGATCCGGCCGGTGAAGCTGTCGGCGAAGTAGGCCCGACCACGTTCCGGATCGAAGGCGTTGGCGTTGGTGACGCCGATGTCGCGGCGCAGGACCCGGGAGGTGCCGTCGGCCTCGATCTGATGCAGCAGGCCGGTGAAGCGGCGCTCCTCGACGTTCTCGTACATCGAACCGACCACGTAGCGGCCGGCCGGGTCCGTGCGGCCGTCGTTGAGCCGATTGCCGGTACCCGGTTCCTCCAATGGCACGAACGGTGTGACGGTCGCGGTCGACCACCGGTACCACACGAGTTCATGCTCCATCGCCACCAGCAGGATGTCATCATCGTCGGTGAAGACCATGGATCCGGGTCGGCCGGGCATATCCCGGGACGCCGCCGAGTCCGAGGACGGACTCCACCGGTGGAGGCGCCGACCCTCGATGTCGATCCAGTAGAGCTCGTTCCGACCGCCATGCCACAACGGGCACTCACCCAACCGGGCCGGCGGTGCGACGACCTCGATCGCTGGTCCTGATGCCATGGGTGCTCCGTTTCGTCTGTGCGATGGCGACGTGGGCCGCCGTGTTGGTCCATCATGTTGACAGATCCATCATGCCACCACGAACGTATCGCACGAACTGAGCACCGTTGTCAGAACCCGAACGCCTCAACCGCCTCCGGTCGGTGTTGATCGCGCCGGCGGTCCGCCCCGACTTCATCGCCAAGCTCCCGTCGCGGGGAGCCGACGTGCTGTTCCTCGACTGTGAGGACGCCGTTCCCGCCAACGCCAAGGCTGAGGCGAGAACGGTCGTGACCGAGTGGGCGCCCCGCCTGGTCGAGGGAGGGTCGACCGTGGTTGTCCGGGTCAACCCGGTCAGCTCGGAATGGTTCGCCGACGATATCCGTAACGGTCTGCCGCATGATGTCAGTGCGGTGGTGATTCCGAAGATTGAACGGTTGTCGGATCTCGACGAGGCTGCGGCCGCCCTCGACGAGGTCGGGTTGAGCAGGCTCGGCGTGTTCGCCGGCATCGAAACCGCGCTCGGCGTCGCCGATGCCCGGCTCGTGCTGGCCCACCCCCGGGTGGTGGCCGCGTACTTCGGAGCCGAGGATTTTGTGGCCGACATGGGCGGAGTCCGTACCGAGGGCAACGCCGAGGTGGCGTACGCCCGGGCCCAGGTGGCGCTGGCCGGGCGCCTGGCCTCCGTCCCGCTCGTCGACCAGGTGGTCACGAACTTCTCGGACGACGCCCGCTACCGGCGGGAGGCGACCGAGGCCCGCAATCTCGGCTACGACGGCAAGCTGTGCATCCATCCTGCGCAGGTGCCGCCGGCCAATGAGGCGTTCACCCCGTCGGCCGACGAGATCGACCGGGCCCGCCGTCTGCTCGCCGCCTATGAGGCCTCGTCGGCCGCCGGGATCGCCGCCATCGATTTCGAGGGTCAGATGGTCGACGAACCGCTGGCCGTGCAGGCCCGGCGGCTCCTCGAACGGGTCGCCACGGATGCCACCGCCGCCGACGCCGCCACCGGCAAGGCCCGATCCACGGAGAACACCGCCCGATGACCGACGACAACACGAACGAGGCGACGAAGCCGAACGCCCGCCCCCACGGCGGCCGCTGGTTCGAGCAGCTCACACCCGGGCTCGTCATCCACCACGCCATCCGCCGCACGATCACCGAGGCTGACAACGTGCTGTTCACGTCGATGACGATGAACCCGGCCTGGCTCCACCTCGACTTCGACTACGCGGCCAATGAGACCGAGTTCGGTCGGCCGCTCGTCAACTCGATGCTCACCGTGGCCATGGTCGTCGGTATCAGCGTGCACGAAACCACCCTCGGCACCACCATCGCCAACCTCGGCTTTTCGGAGATGACGTTTCCCGCCCCGATGTTCCACGGCGACACGCTACGGGTCGAAACCGAGGTGATGGAGGCCCGAGCGTCGTCGTCCCGCCCGAACCAGGGGATCGTCGTGTTCGAGCACCGTGGCTACAACCAGCACGACGTGTTGTGCTGCAAGGCGGTGCGGAGCGCCCTGATGCTACGGGATCCCGATGGCGGGACCTGAGAACGGGGCGTCGCCCGCCACCACCGTGTCGCCCGCCACCACCGTGTCGGTCGGCGCACCCGACCGCGACGAGTTGCTGCTCGAACGGTCCAGACTGGCCGGAATCGAGAAGGCCCATCAGGCATACCTCGACCAGACCCGGCGGGTTGCCTCCCAGCTGGCGGCGGAGGCGACCGAAGTCATGGAGGACGGGATCCGCGACATCGTCGACGAGGACGCCGAGGCCGACGCCGCTGTGCAGGCCGTGCTCGTCCGGCAGATCTCCGAGCGGGCCATGTACGCCGCCCGCCGGGTCGCCGACCTCGAAGCCCAGGGCGAGGCGCTGGCCTTCGGCCGGATGACCGCGGACGACGCCACCGAGTTCTACGTCGGTCGCCGCACCGTGTTCGACGGCGACGACCCACTCCTCATCGACTGGCGGGCCCGGGCGGCCGTGCCGTTCTATCGGGCCGCCCCGCTCGAGCCGATGGGCTACCGCCAGCGCCGGCACCTGATCTATCACGACGGCGTCGACGGTCGGGAACTCATCGACTACTCCGACGAGGTCTTCGACGCCGAACGGTTGAGCGATCCGGAGATGACCGCCGACGGCCTTCGGGGGGAGGCGGCCCTGCTGGCCAGCCTGGTGGCACCGACCGGTGCGCAGATGCGGTCGGTCGTGGCCACGATCCAGGCCGAACAGGACGCCGTGATCCGCGCCCCGGGCCATCGGATGCTGGTGGTGCAGGGTGGCCCCGGTACCGGCAAGACCGTGGTGGCGCTCCACCGTGCCGCCTACCTCCTCTACGACCAGCGGGTCGAGCTGGCCGACACCGGCGTCCTGATCGTCGGTCCGTCCCAGCAGTTCCTCCACTACATTTCCGGTGTGCTGCCGTCGCTGGGGGAGAGTGGAGTGGTGTCGATCACGGTGCCCCGGCTCTATCGGGGAGCCCGGCTCGGCTGGTGCGAGCCTGAGGAGATTGCCGAGCTGAAGGCGTCCGGCGAGATGGTCGACCTGTTGCGGTCCGCCGTCGGCCGGCGGCAACGACGCCCCGACGAGCGGTTCATCACCTGGTACGGCTCCCGTCGGGTCGTTCTCGACGTCGAGCGGGTCCAGGCGATCTTCGACCGATCGCAACGCCATCTGCTGCACAACGACGGGGCCGCCTGGTTCCGCAGCGAGATCATCGACTCGCTCATCCACGAGGTCTTTGATCCCGCCTTCCACAACCTCGACGACGCCAGGGATTCGTTCGAGACCAGCGACGAGGTCATCGAGTACACGCTGCGGCACTTTCCCTCGCTCACACCCGAGCAGGCGCTGAACGATCTGCTCGGCTCGGTCCCGCTGCTGCGGTCGGCGGCCCGGGTTGCGGGGCTCGACCCGGAGCGCATCGAGCGGCTTCATCGACCTCGGACACCTGAGGCCGACCTCGACCGGCGCCGCTGGTCCGACGCCGACGCCGCCCTTCTCGACGAGCTCCTCTCCCTGGTCGGCCCGCCGGCCACGAGGGCCGTCCGCCCGCCCGACGAGGACGGCGTTCGCTCCACAGCGGTGGCCGACGACGAACCCGTCGACCCGCTGTTCCACCGCCACGAGGCCGACGAGTTCGAACTCGCCGATCGACGCGACAGCTTGCCGCTTCCCTCCATCGACCCGTTCGAACGATCCGACGACGGTGCTGACGAACCCGGTGTGCCCACCTACAACGATCCGTACTACGACGACGAACTCGATATCGATGCCGACGCCACCGGAGCGGCCGACCCACAGAGCCGACCGCTGTCGCCCGTGGAGGCCATCGAGGACCTCGCCGCAGCCGAGGCGGCGGCGGAGGATCTGTACCTCACCGACGGTCGGCCCGCGCCGGAATACGACGGCGCGCCGGCCGAGGACCTGCAGCTGGAGGCGGTCGACTCGGTAGCCGAGGAGTCGGTGACGATCATCGAGCTGGCCGAGTCCGAACGCAGTTGGCGTTTCGGGCATGTGATCGTCGACGAGGCGCAGGACCTGACGCCGATGCAGTGGCGGATGGTGGCCCGCCGATCGAGCGGCGGCGCCCTGACGGTTGTCGGTGATCTGGCCCAGCGGGTCGGATCACCCGTTGCGAGCTGGGGCGAACTGATCCCGGATCAGCTTCCCCGGTTCGACGTTCGGGAGCTGACGGTCAACTACCGCTCGCCGGCCGAGAACGACGACGTGAGCGGGGAGGTGCTGACCACGATCTCTCCCGACCTGACGATGGCCCGGTCATTGCGGCGATCGGGATTCGAGCCGCTCGCCGTTCGCACCGACGAGCCGGCCGCGGAGGCGCTGGCAATGGCCGCCGACGAGCTTCGGCGGGGCGACGCGCTGCGCGTCGCCATCATCACGCTCGACGCCGGTCTGCAGCAGACGGCCGCCGCAACGACCGGATTGAGCGGGGAACCGGGGGAGCGGCTGGCGATCCTGAGCCCGGTCGAGGCCAAGGGCCTCGAGTTCGACTCGGTCATCCTCGTCGAGCCCTCGAGCATCGAGTTCCGATCCCATGGCCTGAACCTCCTGTACGTCGCCGTCACGCGTCCGACCGAGAGACTGATCCTCGTCCACCGGGATCCGCTACCGGAGCCATTGGCTCGGGCGCTGGCCCCCTGATGGCGGGCTCACCCGGCTCTGACGGTGACCGCAGCGCGGCCAAGGCCGCACTCTTCCGGCAGGCGGCCGAGCACGGGGCCACCTATGTTCTGACCGAACGCGACGGACCGGTCGTGCCCGGCGGCTCGGTGGCATCCGACGCCACCACTGCGGTGTCCGAACGCCTTGCCGCCTTCGACCTCGACCATCCACGGCAACCGGAAGCCGTGATCGACGCCCTGGCCGAGCTGGGGCGGACCCACGCCGTGCGATCGACCGGCGGCCGCTACTTCGGCTTCGTCACCGGAGGTACCGACGAAACGGCGTTGGCCGCCTCGGTGCTGGCCTCCGCCTGGGATCAGAACATCGCCCTTCCGGTGATGTCACCGCTGGCCGCCGCCGTCGACGAGGTGTGCGCCGAATGGCTGCTCGACCTGTTGCGGCTACCGGCCACGGCCACCGCCTCGTTCTGCGCCGGAGCCAGTGTGGCCAACCTCAGTGCCGTCATCACCGCCCGCGACGCCCTCCTCGCCGACGTCGGCTGGGATACCGCGGCCCGGGGTCTTGCCGGCGGGCCGCCGCTGACCGCCGTCGTCTCCGCCGAGATCCACGTGTCGGCCCTCAAGGCGCTCCGGCTGGCCGGTATCGGCACCGACTCGATCGTGGCCGCCCCGGTCGATCGGTGCGGCCGCATCGACGTCGAACGCCTGCCGCCGATCAACGGCCCGACGTTGCTCGTCACCCAGGCGGGCAACGTCAACACCGGACACTGCGACCCGGTCGGCGACATCGTCGATCAGGCTGCGGCGGCAGGGGAGCCGGTGTGGGTTCACGTCGACGGTGCGTTCGGGCTCTGGGCCGCCGCCTCACCTCAACGCCGTCACCTGGTCGCAGGGTTCGAACGGGCCGACTCCTGGGCCACCGACTGCCACAAGTGGCTCAATGTCCCCTATGACTGCGGATTGGTCGCCGTGGGCGAGGGAAGTCGGCTCCGGGCGACGATGGCCACCGACGCCGCCTATCTTGGCGGCTCGGAGGGCGACCGGAGCCTCATGCACCTCGGATTGCAGATGTCGCAGGCCGCTCGTGCCGTACCGGTGTGGGCCACCTTGGCCGCGCTGGGCCGTAGCGGTGTGGCCGACCTCGTCGACCGTTGCTGCGATCTGGCCACCCGGTTCGCCACCCGACTCGAAGACGCCGACGCCACGATCCTCGCCCCGGTCGTCCTCAATCAGGCGCTTGTTGCCTTTGGTTCGGACGACGAGACCGAGGCGGTCCTCGACACCGTGGCCCGGAGCGGACGGGCCTGGATGGGCGGCACGACGTGGCAGGGACGGCGAGCCATGCGGATCAGCGTGTCCGACGCCGCCACCGGTGAGGCAGACGTCGACGAGGCGGCGGCCGCGGTCCTCGACGCCTGGGCCCAGGTCGGCGGTCGAGCCTGACCCCGACCCGTCCGGAGGCAGGATTGAGATTGGACGGCCGCCGAGACCCGGCCGGTAGCCTGACTGCATTATGAGCACACCGGTT
>JAOUGG010000906.1 GCA_029857855.1 Acidimicrobiia bacterium
AGTCGCACCTGCTCGTCGGACGGTGTGGGATGCTCGTCGAGGAGCGCAGCACACGACACGAGGAACCCGGGCGTGCAGAAACCGCACTGCACCGCTCCAGTCTGAACGAACGCGTCCTGGATCGGCGACAGCGCCCCGTCGACGGCGAGACCTTCCACCGTGACCACGGTCGCCCCGTCGGCTCGGGCCGCCGGTGTCAGACACCCCATCACGGCCCGGCCGTCGAGCAGCACGGTACAGGCGCCACACTCACCCTCGGCGCACCCCTCCTTGGTCCCCCGCAACCCGGGCTGCTCCCGCAACCAGTCGAGCAGCGTCCACCCGACGGCCCCTGGCGCCGCCACCGCCGCGCCATTCACCGTTGCGGAAACGACCGACGACCGGTCGAGCAGCGCTGGCAGCGAATCTCCGCCGAGGGCCCCAAGCCGGCCGTCGGTGTCGGCCTCGGCCGCCGTGCTGGAGGCCGAGGCCGATGTTCCGACGGTCGGCGACCCGGCCAAAAGAGGCGGATCCGTCGGCCAACGCTCGGCTTGACGGTCGGAGGCCAGCGTCCGCAACGCCCTCTCCATCATCGTCCCCACGATCGAGGCCCGATAGTCGGCGGTGGCCCGTAGATCGTCGATGGGGGAGGCGGCGGCCGCCGCCAGATGCCGGCCGCGGGCGACGGAGTCGCTGTCGAGCGGGCGTCCGATCAGCGCCTCCGCCAGACCAGGCACCTCGATCACCGTCGGCGCAACGCTGCCCAAAGCGGCCCTCGCCGCGGTGACCGTTCCGTTGCCGTCGAGCCTGACCACGGCCGCCAGATGCACCACCGAGATGGCCTGGGCCCGGCGCAGGCCGGCCTTGACGAACACGCCGCGCTCCCCGTCACCGAGCGCGGGCACGATCAGCGCCGTGACCAGTTCGTTCGGCTCGAGAACCGTGGTCCGGAAGCCGGTGAGGAAGTCGGACATGTTCACGTTGCGGACGCCGTCGACCGACGTCAGCTCCACCGACGCGCCGAGAGCCATCAGCGCGGAGATCGTGTCGTTGGCCGGGCTGGCCGTGACCACATTGCCAACCACCGTCGCCCGGTTCCGAAGCTGGGGCGAACCGACCTCCAGGCAGGCCTGGGCGAGCGGTAGGAGCCGGTCGCGGCACACCTCACTGGCCACCACCTGGTTGTGGGTGACCCCGGCGCCGAGGCGGATCAACCCGTTGCGCGGCCCAACGATCGCCGCGAGTTCGTCGATTCCGCTGACGTCGATGAGCAGCTCGACCGAGCGGTGTGCACCCCGGTCGAGTTCGACGACGAGATCGGTTCCGCCGGCGATCAACCGGGCCCGCTCGCGATACTCATCGAGCAGGACAACCGCGGCAGCCGTGCTCGTCGGTCTCAAGTAACGAGGAACCCTGGTGGCCGGCCGCTGAATCTCGTGGAGCGTCATCGCTCGATGTTCGCGATCATCTCGGCCATGGTAGCCAAATCGTACGATTTGTTTAGATTCACGGGCCTCTCGTGTACTCGGTTGGAGCCGCCGGTCCGGAGGGCCGGCTATGAGAGTTTGCTCCGCAAACTGTCCGGCTGTGAAGGGGTTGCGCTGGAGGTCGGGTTTTCCGCACCTGTTAGAGTCTGAGCAGTGCCCGCTGAACCGTGCCCTTCGGGGTCGACGCGATGACCGATCTGGTGGACGGCACCGAGACCGCGTCGGGGATCCTCGACCGCCGGTACCGGCCCGCGGCCATCGCCATCTTCACGACGGTGGCCCTCGCCGCGTTCGAGGGTATGGCGGTGTCGGCCGCGCTGCCCCAGGTCGCCGCCGATCTCGGCGATGTCGGCCTGCTGCCCTGGGTCATCACCAGCTTCCTGCTGGCCTCCAGCATCGTGGTCGTACTCAGCGGACCGTTCATCGACGGGCTCGGACCGCGCCGGATCTTCCGGATCGCGGTCATCATCTTCACCGTGACCGGAACCGCCGCCGCCTTCGCCCCGTCGATGGCGATCATGATCGTGTTGCGGGTGCTGCAGGGCATCGGCGCAGGGCTGCTGCTGTCCTCGACGTTGTCGGGCGTGGCGCTCGTCTACCCCCAGCATCTGATCGGGCGGGCGTTCGCCGCCAACTCCACGGTGTGGGGGGTGATGAGCGTGGCCGGTCCGGCGCTGGCCGCGGCGATGCTGACCTATCTGAACTGGCGGTGGATCTTCCTGATC
>JAOUGG010000907.1 GCA_029857855.1 Acidimicrobiia bacterium
ACGGATCGACCGTCACCCACAAACTCCTGTCGGACAACCCTCGACGCTACGACGACGCCCCGATCCAGGGCATCCGTGAACTACTCGGAGTGGCCGACGGCGAGCCGCTGCCACGGCGCTCGATCGACTCGGTGAAGATGGGGACGACCGTGGCCACCAACGCCCTGCTGGAACGGGCGGGGGAACCGACGGTGTTCGTGACCACGGCGGGTTTCGGCGACGCCCTGCGGATCGGGTATCAGGCCCGGCCCGACATCTTTGCCCTCGACATCGTGCTCCCTGAGATGCTGTATCAGCGGGTGATCGAGATCGACGAGCGGTTGAGCGCCGACGGCAAGATCCTCACCCCGCTCGACGAAACCGCCGCTCGTGGCGCGCTGGCCACGGCACGGGCCGACGGATTCGATTCGGTGGCCATCTGCCTCCTCCACGGCTATCGCCACACGGATCACGAGGCCCGCCTGGCCGCCATCGCCCGGGACCTCGGGTTCGGGCAGGTGTCGGTTTCACATGAGGTCTCACCGCTGATGAAGTTGGTGTCGCGGGGTGACACGACGGTGGTCGACGCCTACCTGTCGCCGGTGCTGCGCCGCTACGTCGACCATGTCGAGGCTCGGCTGCGGCCGGATCTCGCCGCCGATTCCGCACCATCCGGAGGGCCCCGGCTGCTGTTCATGCAGTCGAGCGGTGGGTTGACCGACGCCCACGCCTTCCAGGGCAAGGACGCGCTCCTGTCCGGTCCCGCCGGCGGGGTGGTGGGGATGATCCGCACCGCGGAGGCCGCCGGATTCAGCCGGCTCATCGGCTTCGACATGGGCGGAACCTCGACCGATGTCTCCCACTACGCCGGTGAGCTGGAGCGCACCCAGGAGACGGAGGTGGCCGGGGTTCGGGTCCGCGCGCCGATGATCGACATCCACACGGTGGCCGCCGGCGGCGGCTCGATCCTGTACTTCGACGGTGCCCGGATGCGGGTCGGACCCGACTCGGCCGGCGCCGATCCCGGACCGGCCGCCTACGGCAACGGCGGGCCGTTGGCTGTGACCGACTGCAACGTTCTCCTGGGCAAGCTCCAGCCCGAGTTCTTCCCGCCGGTGTTCGGACCCGACGGTGACCAGCCGCTCGATGCGGAGGTCGTCCGGCGGCGATTCTCCGAGCTGGCCGAGGAGATTGGTACGGCCACCGGACAGGACACCGGACAGGACACCGCCGAGCCGACGACCCCCGAGCAGGTGGCCGAGGGGTTCCTCGCCATCGCTGTGGAGAACATGGCCAACGCCATCAAGAAGATCTCCGTCCAGCGGGGCCACGACGTCACCGACCACACCCTCGTCTGCTTCGGAGGCGCGGGCGGCCAACACGCCTGCCTGGTGGCCGACCGCCTCGGCGTCACCCGCATCCACATCCACCCCTACGCCGGCGTGCTCTCGGCTCTCGGCATCGGTCTGGCCGACATCCGCCACGTGGAGAACCATGCGGTTGAAATCGAACTCACCCCCGACACCCTCACCTCGCTCGACCCGCACTGGGAGGCCCTGACCGCGGCCGCCACGGCTGCGCTGAAGGCCCAGGGCGTCTCGAGCGAGCGCGTGGTCGTCGACCGCCGACTCTCACTCCGCTACCAGGGCTCCGACACCGCCCTCCAAGTCGTCGACGGAACACACGAAGAGATCGCCACCAGATTCGCGTCGGTCCACCGCGCTCGATTCGGCTTCATCAGCCCGGACAAACCCTTGATCATCGAGTCCATTCAGGTCGAAACAGTAGGCCGGGAGCAGGGCGCCGGCCGAACGGCAGGCCATCTGGCCGGTCGTTCGATGAGCGGCGCCGTGCGAAGGCCGGAGCAGCGAACGGTCACCTTCAACGGCCGCCCGATCAAGACGCCCTTTTTCGACCGCACGGCGCTGAGGGAGGGAACGAGCGTCGATGGGCCGGCGGTGATCCTGGAGGACACCGCAACCACCGTCGTCGAGCCCGGCTGGCGGGCCACGGTCAACGATCTCGGTGACCTGATCCTGGAGCGGATCGAAGCCCGACCCGATCAGGCCGGCGTCGACACCGACGTCGACCCGGTACAGCTCGAGATCTTCAACAACCTGTTCATGAACATCGCCGAGCAGATGGGGCTGGTGCTCGAGAACACGGCGGCGTCGGTCAACATCAAGGAGCGGCTCGACTTCAGCTGCGCCG
>JAOUGG010000125.1 GCA_029857855.1 Acidimicrobiia bacterium
GGGCGGTACCGAGGCGGTCGTGGAACAGCCCACCGAATCGGGTCGATTCGCGGCTGTCGCCCTTCGTGAACACGATCGTGCCGGGGCCGTCGTTGCTCCGGGGCGCGCCGCCGTTGTGGTGCACCGACACGAACAGCGCCGGGTCGATCGACTTGGCCAGCAGACCCCGCGTCCCGGTCGTCATGTTGTGATCGGCCGACCGGGTCAACACGACCGTCGCTCCGAGTTGTTCGAGCCGTGCCGCCGCCTCGGTGGCCACCGCCAAATTCAGATCCTTCTCGGCGGTGCCCTGCGGTCCGACCGCTCCGACCTCGGTGCCGCCGTGTCCGGCGTCGAGCACCACATGGGCCCGGCCGATCGGGGTCACGGCGGACCGGGACAGGTACCGGACGTTCTCGCACGCCGTCAGCACGGTGAAGCTGTTGGTCTGCTCACCGAGCACGGGGAGCACGACACCGCTCGGCGTCGTCACCGCTCGAGCGGTTGACGACTCCGGCAGGTCGACGAACGGCTCATCGGGTGAACCCAACTCGATCGGCGGAGGGGCCGTTGTGGTGGTCGACGGTTCGGGCGCGGTGGTTGTCGTGGTCGACACGTCGGCTCCGCTGCTCCCGAAGGCCAACTCGCCCGGAGCGGTCGCGCCGGTGCAGCCCGACGCCAACAGCGCGATGATCGTGGCCGGGATGAGAACCAGACGGTTGGTGACGGCTCTGGACACCCAGAACCGGTCGGCCGCAACCCATCAGGCATGAGGCCTTCGACCCGGGCCCTACCCCCTGCCGAGGCACTCCGCTCGTCCGAAATGAAGTCGCCCTGTCTTTGCTTGTTGCTCCGGAGCGAAGACGTCGGTTCGCGTGATGTGTGACGTTGGTCCCTGGTCGTACCCGTCTTTGACGGGCAGAGTGCCTGCATCGGGTTTGTGAGCGGTACGGCCGTATCGTGGCTGTCTGAGCGAGTGGGAACGAGGGAGATGATGAGGCGAAGGCTCGTTGTAGCAACGTTGGCGGTTGGCTTGATGCTCGCCACCGTCTTGGTGTCGGTGGACCAGAGCGCGTCTCCGGTCGCGGCCGCCCAGAACTGTTTGGGCTGGGAGCGTCAGCTTCGCTCCGCTGGCGGGTTCGGTGCTCGTGGCCGCCCTGCGATCGACCGTCTCGACGACGACCGGCCCTTCGGTCAGGTCCTCGGTGACTGGGTGGCCGATGACTGTATGCGCCTGAACTATGTGCAGGTGCTCGGTACCCACAACAGCTATCACATCAAGCCGCGTCCGCCGTTGCTTCAGTTCATCGGGAGCTTGAACCCGGATTTCGCAGCGTCCATCGACTACAGCCACCGGCCCCTGGGTGAGCAGCTCGAACTGCTGGGAGTCCGACAACTCGAACTCGATGTGTACGTCGATCCCGATCCGGGTCGGTTCGCCCTCCCATTGGGCCAGCTCGTGTTCCCGACCAACCCGCCGTCACCCGACCCGATCAAGCCCGGACTGCTCGGTGCGGGCTTGAAGGTGTTGCATGTGCCTGATGTCGATTTCGAGACCCGCTGCCTCACCTTCGTGGCCTGCCTGCAACAGCTCGAGGCCTGGTCCGACGCCAATCCGGGTCACGTCCCGGTCATGGTGCAGGTCGAGGCCAAGGACGACGCAGCCCTCATCCCGCCCGGCGTCCTTCCGCCCGGTCTGCCTGCTCCCGTCACGCCGGTGCCGTTCGGGCCCTCCGAGCTCGACGGTATCGACGCCGAGATCCGCTCGGTGTTCGGCGACCACCAGCTGATCACTCCCGACGTGGTCCGCGGTGACCGGGCCACGCTCGAAGAGGCGGTCCTCATCGATGGTTGGCCGACCCTGAACGAGACCCGTGGACGGTTCCTGTTCACCCTCGACAATGAGGGCACCGAACGCGACCTGTACATCGCTGGGCACCCTTCGTTGACAGGCAGGGTCATGTTCACCAGCTCAGCACCCGGTACACCGGAGGCGGCCTTCGTCAAGCTCAACGACCCGGTTGCCGATGGCGCACTCATCAACTCGCTCGTGGCGGCCGGCTACATCGTCCGCACCCGAGCCGACGCCGACACCGTCGAGGCCCGATTCGGGCTGACCGTCCGGCGTGACGCCGCGCTGGCCAGTGGCGCCCAGTTCGTCAGCACCGACTACCCGGAACCCGACCCGGCCTTCGGAACCGGCTACCTGGTCGACCTCCCCGGCGACGACCTCGCCCGCTGCAACCCGGTGCTGTCACCACCCGGCTGCGACCCCTCCACACTCGAGGACTGACAGGTCGACGAGCAACAATCAGGGCGCCGGTACCGTTTCCGCTGGTTTGAAGGTGGCGCCGCCACGTCATCGTCGTCGATACCATCGGCTCGGAGCGGTCGCCCGGGTCAGTCGGCGAGTTGGTTCGACAACCGCTGGGCCGAGTCACGGATCAGATGTCCGAACTCGTCGATGCGGTCGTCGGGCGGGAAACGATAGGCCGGCCCGTGAACATGGAGAGCCGCCACCATCTTGCCCGAGTGGTCGGTCACTCCGGCGGCCACAGAGTTGATGCTCTCGTCGAATTCGGCGAACACCCAGACGTAGCCCTGCTCACGAATCTCGTCGAGCCGGGCCCGCAGTTTGTCGGGGTCGGTCACGCTGGCCTCGGTCGTGCGGGCGAGCGGCTTGCGCAGGAGTGACGACAGGTAGCTCTCGGGTTTGTCGGCCAACATCACGAGGCCGGACGGCACGAGGTGGGGCGCCACCCGCTCGCCGGTCCAGCTCCGCACCTGCACCTCCTCGGTCGACTCGTAGTGGTCGAGGTACAACACCTCGCCTCGATCGAGGATGGACAGCCCCGACGTCTCGCCGGTGATCTCGGTGAGGTCCCACAGGTGGGGACGGGCGGCCGCGATCAGGTTACGACCCGGCGCGGACGCTCCGGCGAGATCTCCCAGTGACTGGCCGAGCCGGTAGTCGCCGCCGGCCTCGTCCTGTTCGACCGCGCGTTCCCGTTCGAGCGCACCGAGGATGCGGGCCACTGTGCTCTTGGGCAGCCCCGTGCGATCCGAGAGATCGGTGATTCCGGCCGGTCCGGCGGCCAACGCCCGGAGAAGTACGAATGCTCGTTCGATTGATTGCACGGGCGGATTGGTCCTTGTCGATGGGCGGGGAATCGGTGCCGAGGTGTCGTCTGTTACGGCTGATTCGGCCGGACGGCTGGTTGCCATTCGGCTTCGTCGGGCGACAGGGCGGCACTCGGCCGTGATCCCCGGGCTCCGAACTGCGATGTTCAGGCGCCGCCTGGTGCGAACCGGTGATGCTCAACCTGGAGAGTCGCAGGTCACGGTCATCATCGTAGTTGCTGGTGGCCCTGCGTGGCTCATTCAACCCCGGGGCTCTCCTCCGGTTGCCCGGATCGGCAGACCTTTACCGACCCTCGGGCTCAGAACGCCACTGCGCAGTGCGGTGTTGGCGACGATCCGAAGAAGGCGTCCGCCCGCTCCAGAACCTTCCGTGAGGCGGCCTCGATCCGGCCGCCGTTGGACAACACCGTGGCCGATGCGCCCCCCAGCAGGAGCGGGCCGACCGCGGAGTCCGAGAGGACGAGGTCGGCCCGCTTTCGTCGGCGGGTCGACGAGACGCGGTCGGCTGTGATGCGGAGCTTGTCGCCGTCGGGCAACTCGACGACGAGGGCGTCGTCGGTGCGATACGACCGGGCCGCGAAGGCGGCGCTCGGATCCAGCACCTTCAGCCACAGGTGATCGCCGACGTGGGTGGTCTTCAGCGCTCGAGGGTTGGTGAGGAAGTAGGGGAGCGGATCGTCGGGTCCGACCGGGAGGCGAGCGGTGATCTTGCCGGCCAGGTCGGTCGACAGGATCAGGGTCCACAGCGCCCGCCGGGCATCGTCGGTCAGGCCGCACAGCATCCACAACCGCAGGCCGTGGCGGGGATCGCCGTCGTTCCAGTCCTGGTTCACCTGCCAGACGGCGAACCCCTCCGGGTGCAGGGCGCACACGACCCGGGTCGTCGGACTCGGCGGCTCCATGTGCTCCCGGGCGAGGAACTCGGGCATCGCCACCTGGCCGACTGCGTTGCGGCGGTAGCGGTCGAAGATGGCGCAGATCTCGGGCAGATGTTCGATGTGATCGACGAAGCGGATCGACGAGGTGTCGGCCCGGAACCGATCGGCAACCTGCACCCGGCGCCGGTCGATGGACACGGCACGGACGACGGTGGCCACGCCGTAGCCGAACCGCTCGTAGATCCCGCCTTCGCTGGCGGTCAGGCCGATGATCGGTTCGTCGTGGGCTCGAGCGTCGTCGTCGAGCCAGGCCATCATGCGCGCCGCGACGCCGCGACGCCGGTGGGTGGTGGCGACACTGACCCAGGTCACCCCGGCCATCGGCACCACCGACGGCCCGGGCAGGGTCACCTCGAGACTGAAGTTGCCGGCGGCGCCGACCATCGGATCGCCGGGCAACGACGTGTCCCGGGCGACGAGGAAGCGCGACAGATCGAACGACTCCCGGATCCGTTCGACCGAATCGGCGTCGAACCGGCCGCCGAAGTTCCGTCCGTCGAGTTCGCAGAGTTCATCGACGTCGTCCCGGGTCGCGGTTCTGTAGGAAAGAGCCACCGGCCAAACCTACCCGGCCCGGCCGGGAGCCGTCGGCGAATTACCGCTCGGCGGTGACGGCGTCGGCCACCGTGTCGACGGCGACATCGACCGCGATCCGCTTGCCGTCGCCGTTCGCCCGGACCGTGAGTTCGACCTCGCCGTCGGCCAGGGACCGGGGCCCGACCGTGAGCCGGTACGGGATGCCGATCAACTCGGCGTCGGCGAACTTGACGCCGGCTCTGGCGTCGCGATCGTCGAGCAGCACGTCGACCCCGCGGGCCTGCAGACCCCGGTACAGTTCCTCGGCCGCGGCCGTTGTCGGCTCGTCGAGCTTCAGGATGGTGACCACCGCCTCGTAGGGGGCGACCGAGACCGGCCACTTCAGGCCGTGCTCGTCGTGGTAGGTCTCGGCGATCGTGGCCATGTTGCGGCCGATACCGATCCCATAGCTGCCCATGACCACCGGACGCTGCTTGCCCTCGGCGTCGGAAACGGTGACTCCGAACTTCTCCGCGTACATCGTGCCCAGCTTGAAGATGTGCCCGGCCTCGACGCAGCGAATCATCTCGAGGGCGGTTCCACACTTGACGCAAGGCTCGCCGGCCGAGACCTCCCGCAGATCGGCCCACTCGGTCACGGCGATGTCGCGCTCGATGTCGACACCCCGGTAGTGCCAGTCGTCGTCGTTGGCCCCGGTGGTCATGTGGGTGCGACCCCGCAGGGCCTCGTCGGCGATGATCCGCAGGTCGCTCACGCCGACGGCGCCGAGGCTGCCGGGCAGGGCCCCGAGGTTGGCCTGGGTCTCCTCGGCCGTGGCGGGCCGCAACACGATGGTGCTGGTGGCGTCGATGAACTTCTGGGTGTTGAGTTGATGATCACCCCGGACCAGGGCGAGCACGACCTCGTCGTCGGCCACCATCACCATGGTTTTGATCTGGCGGTCGGCCGGTGCCCCGGCTTTCTCGAGCGCGGCGATGGTGCGGATGCCGGGGGTGGGGAAGCGCTCGGGTTCGGGCGGGGGCATGTTGTCCTCTACAGGATCCAGCTGTGAGGTGGCCTTCTCGATGTTGGCCGCGTAGTCGCAGTTGGGGCAGCGGATCACGTCATCCTCACCGGCCGGGCAGGGCACCATGAACTCGGTTGAGGTGTTGCCGCCCATGGCCCCGGAGCTGGCCTCGACCGCGAACGCCGGCAGGCCGAGGCGTTCGAAGATGCGCTCGTAGGCCACCCGATGGGCTTCGAACTGCTCGTCGAGGCCGTCCCAGTCGAGGTCGAAACTGTAGGAGTCCTTCATGTGGAACTCCCGCACCCGGAGCAGTCCGCTCTTGGGGCGGGCCTCGTCGCGGAACTTTGTCTGGATCTGATACCAGATCTGGGGCAACTCCTTGTACGACGACAGCTCCGTGGCGACGGTGGCGAAGATCTCCTCGTGGGTGATGCCGAGGGCCAGATCGTTCTCCCGGCGGTCGGTCAGGCGGAACATGATCTCGCCCATCGTGTCCCAGCGGCCCGACTGCTTCCAGACCCCCGCCGGGTGCATCGTCGGCAGGAGGAACTCCTGACCGCCGATGGCGTTCATCTCCTCCCGGACGATGGCGGCCACCTTCTGATGGACCTTCCAACCGAGCGGCAGCATCGAATAGTGTCCGGCGTGGAGCTGCCGAATGAAGCCCCCTTTGACCAACAGGGCGTGGCTGGCGGCTTCGGCGTCGGCGGGTGCGTCGCGAAGGGTGGGAATGAACAGATTTGACCAACGCATGACGTCAAACTAACGGGATTTGACCGCCGACGCAGGCCTTTAACCGTTTCTGCGTCCATTCCTGCCCGGCCACGTCAAGTCTTGTAGCAAAATGCGAGGCCACGCCTCGCATTTTGCTACGAAACGTGGGTGAAACGTGAGTTGGTGGCTCCGACGTCGGACCGTTGGGCGAAACCGTTCCATTCGGATTATGCTCGCGGGGGTCCGTGCTGTTTTGAGGGGTGCCCGACGGCGACAGCGACGGCCCCAAGCCACGACCGCGACCAGCGAGGTACCAACGACATGACGGCAACCAGCACCGCAAGCCCGGCGCTCCAGCGAGCCCGCCGCCTGGCTCGCCCCCGCGAGCGCCTGACCACGCCCTATGTCCGCGACGCCGGCGGTGAACTGCGCCCCGCGACCTGGGACGAAGCACTCGATCGAGCTGCCACGGGCCTGGCCGCGATCACGGCCGAACACGGTGGCACCGCGGTCGGCATGTTCAGCTGTTCGAAGGCGACCAACGAGATGAACTACGCCGCCCAGAAGTT
>JAOUGG010000908.1 GCA_029857855.1 Acidimicrobiia bacterium
CCATCGACCTCGGCGCCGCGCTGCAGGGTGTCGAGGTCGATGGCCGGATGAACCTCGACCCGCATCTTGCGGCCGCTGGCGAAGACGTCGGCCGAGCCGTCGTCGTTGACACCGAGCATGGTGCCGTAGGCCGACGGGGGCTGGGTCAGTTTGTCGACTTCCTCCCGAAGGGCGGCGATGTGGTCGCGGGCCTCCCGAAGGGTGTAGGTCAGTTTCTCGTTTTGGCTGACCGCCTGGGCCAGCTGACCTTTGGTATCGAGCAGGCGCTCTTCCAGGGTGCGCACCCGTTTGGGGGCGTCCTGAAGCCGGCGACGGAGGGTTACGACTTCCTCCTCCATTGCCTTCAGCTGCGTCTGCAACTCGGCCATACCGGTTTCGTACTCGGTAAGCCGCCTCTCATATTCCGGGGTATTGACGACGACCACCTCCTGGAAAATTTCTTCTTAGCCGGACCCTACACCCACCGTCGGCAAAATACCGAATGCATCAAGCAAGGCGAGTGGATGGGCCAAGGATCGATCACGTCCATTATGGACCGCGCATGGACGACATCGGGGGGCATTCGATCGAGAAATGTCCGGCATGGATGTCTCCGATCTCCGCGACCGGCCGCGACAGGCCGGCTCACTCGGTCAGGCCGCACACCCAACACACGTAGGCGAGAACCCGGGCCTCGTCGCGCCACGCATCGTAGCGCCCCGAGGGCCCTCCATGACCGGCGTCGAGATCGGTCCACAACAGGATCGGCTTGCCCGACGTGGTGTTCCGCCGCAGCTCCTGCACCCATTTGGCGGCCTCCCAGTAGCTGACCCTGGTGTCGTTGAGCCCTGCGGTGGCCAGAACCGACGGATAGGGCCGGGGTGTCACGTTGTCGATCGGCGAGTAGGACCGCATCGTGCGATAGATGAGCTCGTCGGAGATGGGGTTCCCCCACTCCTCCCACTCGGTCACGGTCAGCGGCAGCTCCGGATTGGTGATGGTGGTGAGGACATCGACGAAGGGGACCTGGGCCACGACGCCGGCGAACAGCTCCGGAACCTGATTGATCACCGCGCCGGCCATGAGACCGCCGGCCGATCCGCCCCGGAGCACCAGCTGCTCGGCCGTGGTCGTGCCGTCGGCGACCAGCCGGCGGGCCGCCGTTTCGACATCGCGGAACGTGTTGGGTTTGTTGGCCAGCTTGCCGTCGTCGTACCAGCGTCGGCCGAGCTCGCCGCCGCCCCGGACATGGGCGATGGCGAACACGAAACCGCGGTCGAGCAGGGAGAGCCGGATGGCGGAGAACGTCGGGTCGATGGCCGCCTCGTAGGAACCGTAGGCGTACAACACGCAGGGACCCGGCTCGGTCAGCGAACGGTCGTGACGCATGACCAGGCTGATCGGGACCGCAACGCCGTCAGGCCCGACGGCCTCGATCCGGTCGGTTCGGTAGCCGGCCGAGTCGAACTCGCCGAGCACCTCCTGTTGTTTCAGCAGGAGTCGCTCGTCGGTGGCGACGTCGTAGAGGAACAGCGTCGGCGGGGTGACCATCGACGAGTAGCCGTAGCGAATCGTCGTCGTGTCGTAGTCGGGATTGGCCCCCGGCCCCACGGTCGACACCGCCTCGGGTTGCTTGATCGTGACGAACCGGCCGTCGTCCCACAGGCGCAACCTGATTCTGGTGATGCCGTCGACCCGTTCGAACAGGGTGAGGAACGTGGCGTTGACGTCGATGTCGGAGATCGTGACGGTGTCGTGACCAGCGACCAGCTCGGTCCAGTTCTCCGGGCCCGGAGCGTCGTCCGGGGCGGTCATCACCCGGAAATTCTCGGCGCCGTCATTGGTGAGGACCACGAATCGGTCGCCGTGATGGCTGACCCCGTACTCGACGCCGTGGCGGCGCTCGGCCACCACCCGAGGGGGCTTCTCCGGTTCGTCGGCCGGGATCACCCACACCTCGTCGGTGATCTTCGACGACGCGCCGATGTGGATGAAACTGTCGTCCTTGTCGCGTCCGACGCCGACGAAGAACCTCTCGTCGGGCTCGTCGAATATCAAGGTGTCATCGTCGACCGATGCGCCGACACGATGGCGCCAGATCTGATGCGGACGATTGGCGGCGTCGCTGCGGACGTAGAAGAAGGTCTCGTTGTCGAGGGCCCAAGCCGAGCCGTATGAGATGTCGTCGAGATCGAGCTTGCGATCGG
>JAOUGG010000126.1 GCA_029857855.1 Acidimicrobiia bacterium
GGTGACGGTTCGTCGAAGGGGCCGAGGTCCGCTTCACCTCGGTCGGGTTCAGCTACGCCGGGGCGTCCGATCCCGTGCTTTCCGAGATCGACCTGGTGGCGTCGCCCGGTCAGACCACGGCGATCGTCGGATCGACCGGTGCCGGCAAGACCACGCTCATCAGCCTCATACCCCGGCTCTTCGATGCCACCACCGGGACCGTCGGCGTCGGCGGTGTCAACGTGGCCGACCACGATCCGGAGGAGCTTTGGTCGAAGATCGGGCTCGTGCCCCAGAAGGCGTTCCTCTTCTCCGGCACCGTGGCCTCCAACCTCCGCTACGGAGCCGGGGACGCTACCGAGGAGCAGATGTGGGAGGCGCTCGAGATCGCCCAGGCCGCTGAGTTCGTCTCCGCCATGCCGGGAGGATTGGAGGCCAGGATCGCCCAGGGCGGCGCCAACGTCTCGGGTGGACAACGCCAACGCCTGGCCATTGCCCGGGCCGTGATCCGCCGGCCCGACATCTACCTGTTCGACGATTCGTTCTCGGCGCTCGACGTCGCCACCGATGCCAGGGTACGGGCCGGTCTCACCCCGATCGTGGCCGAGGCCACGGTCATCACCGTGGCCCAACGTGTGTTCACGATCACCGATGCCGACCAGATCATCGTGCTCGAGAACGGTCGGATCGTTGGGCGGGGCACCCATGACGAACTGATCGTCGGGTGCCCCACCTACGCCGAGATCGTCGACTCCCAACTCCGGGAGGCCGCCTGATGACCGACTCTTCCTCGACCAACGGTGGCACGCCCGACTCCGACGCCAACGGCGGCGGCGAGGCCATGCAGGTCACCGAACGCATACAGCCCGAGGGCGGCGGCCCGATGCGGGGCCGGTTCGGGGGCGGCATGGTCGGCCAGAAGGCGTCCGCCTTCGGCCCGTCGGCCCAGCGGCTCGTGCGGCGACTCCGCCCTCAACAGGCCATGCTGATCGGCACCATGATCGCCGCGCTGGCGAGCGTCGCCGCCGCCTCGCAGGGACCCCGGGTGCTGGGCTGGGCCACCGACGTGATCTTCGACGGTGTGATCGGCGGGCTCGGCGATCGGGCCGGCACCGGAACCGGCATCGACTTCGACGAGCTGCGGTCGGTTCTGCTCCTCGCACTCGGTCTCTACGTCGCCTCGTCGATCCTCGGCTTCGTGCAGGGCTATCTGCTCAACGAGGCCATCCAACGCACGATGTTGTCGATGCGATCCGATGTCGAGGCCAAACTCAACCTCCTCCCGCTCGGCTACTTCGACCGACAGCCCCGGGGCGAGCTGCTCAGCCGGGTCACCAACGACATGGACAACATCGCCCAGAGCCTCCAGCAGACCCTCAGCCAGGTGCTGCGATCGCTGCTGTCGGTGCTGTTCGTGCTGGTCATGATGTTCGTGATCTCCCCGATCCTGGCGCTCGTGGCGCTGATCACGGTGCCCGTCAGCATGGCGCTGGCCGGCATGGTGATGCGGCGGTCGCGTACCCGCTTCATCGACCAGTGGCGTTCGACCGGTGCCCTCAACTCGCAGATCGAGGAGGCGTTCTCCGGCCACACCCTGGTCAAGGTCTATGGCCAGGGCCCTCGGGCCCGGGCGGTGTTCGCCGAGCAGAACGACAGGCTCTGCGAGTCGTCGCAGCAGGCTCAGTTCCTGTCGGGCCTGATCATGCCGATCATGACGTTCATCGGCAACCTCAACTATGTGATCATCGCCGTGCTCGGCGGGCTGCGGATCGCGTCGGGGGCAATGTCGCTCGGTGACGTCCAGGCCTTCATCCAGTACTCCCGCCAGTTCGGCCATCCCATCTCACAGCTGGCGTCGATGGTCAACGTGTTGCAGTCGGGGGTGGCATCGGCCGAGCGGGTGTTCGAGTTGCTCGACGCAACCGAGGAGATCTCCGACCGTGGCTTCGGCCTGGTGCCCGAGCGTGCGGTCGGGCGGGTGGAGTTCGAGGACGTGTCGTTCCGCTACACCGACGACCAGCCGCTCATCGAGGATCTTTCGCTCGTCGTCGAGCCGGGCCAGACGATTGCCATCGTCGGACCGACGGGGGCGGGCAAGACCACGCTCGTGAATCTCATCATGCGGTTCTACGAATTGAACGGCGGCCGGATAACCCTTGACGGAGTCGACGTGGCCGAGATGCAGCGACACGACCTTCGATCGAGGATCGGCATGGTGCTCCAGGACACCTGGTTGTTCGAAGGCACGATCCGCGACAACATCGCCTACGGTCGCCCCGAGGCGACGGAGGCCGAAATTCGGGAGGCGGCCACGGCGACGTTCGTGGACCGATTCGTCCGTAGCCTGCCCGACGGCTACGACACGATCGTCGACGACGAGGGCACCCGCCTCTCGGCCGGCGAGAAGCAGCTCATCACGATCGCCCGTGCCTTCCTGGCCGATCCGGCGCTGCTGATCCTCGACGAGGCCACCAGCTCCGTCGACACCCGCACCGAGGCCCTGTTGCAGCAGGCCATGGCGGCACTGCGCACCGACCGGACGAGCTTCGTTATCGCCCATCGCCTCTCGACGATACGAGACGCCGACGTGATCCTCGTCATGGAGGATGGCCGCATCGTCGAGCAGGGTGACCACGACGCCCTTATCGCCGCCGACGGCGCCTACGCCCGCCTCTACCGGGCCCAGTTCGCGTCGGCCGACGTGCCCGCCTAGTCGGTTCGGGTCAGTCGACCCACTTCGGGATGTAGTCGGGTGCCCGTCCGGCGGCGAGACGGATGGCGTGGCCCGCGTTGTCGGTTCGTTGGGCCAGTGCGCCGTGGTGGTCCTTCATGAACCCGGCGGCCACCGACCCGTTGATGAACTGGAACAACGGCTCGAAGTAGGCGTCGACGTCGAGGAACACGACCGGCGCGGCGACGATACCGAGCTGGTTCCAGGTCAGGATCTCGAAGGTTTCGTCGAGTGTGCCGAAACCACCGGGCAGCACGATCACGCCATCGGCCAGCTCGGCCATTCGCGCTTTGCGGCCGTGCATGTCGGGAACCACCTCGAGCTCGGTCAGGCCCGTGTGGGCCACCTCCAGGTCGAGCAACTGCCTGGTGATGACGCCGACGACATCGCCGCCCGCCTCCAGGACCGTATCCGCCACGACCTTCATGAGTCCGACGCTGCCGCCGCCGTAGACGAGACGGTGCCCGTCGGCCGCCAGTTCGTCACCAACAGCCGCCGCGGCCCGACGAAAGGCCGGGTCGCCGCCGCTGCTCGATCCGCAGAACACGGCAATGGAACGCTGCAAGCCCGTCGTCACCCCACGTTTTGTAGCAAGAACCGAGGCCACACCTCGCTTTTTGCTACAAATCTTGTGGAGGGTTGGGACCTCAGCGTTTGGCCGACTTGCCGAACATCACGCCGGCCACCCGGCGGATCTGGATCTCCTCGGAACCTTCGGTGATCCGGTACCGGCGGTGGTGGCGGTAGATGTGCTCGAACGGCATGTGGCGCGAGTAACCCATGCCCCCGCAGGTCTGCATCGCCTGGTCGGCGGCCTGGCACACCAGGCGATTGGCCCGGTAGTTGCACATGCTCACCTGGTCGGTGACCTCCATGTGATGCACTCGATCCATCTGCCACGCCGTCTGACGGATAAGGGCCCGCAACATGGCAGCCTCGGTCTGCAACTCGGCCAGCGGGAACTGGATCGCCTGATTCAGCCACAGAGGTTTGCCGAACGGCGCCCGTTCCTTGGCATAGGCCACCGCCTCGTTGATGCAGAACTGGGCCGCACCGAGCGAGCTCGCCGCCTGGCGGATCCGGTTCTCGTGCACGAAGATCTGGGCCAGGGACAGGCCACCGCCCTCCTCGCCGAGGATGGCCGAGTCGGGGACCCGGACGTCGTTGAACGCGACATCGGGATGGTCGGTCGGCATGTTGAACGTCCACCAGAACGGGCCGATCTCCACCCCCGGCGAGTCGGTCGGGACCAGGAAACACGTGATGCCTGTTCCGTCGCCGGCCTCACCGCCGGTTCGGGCGAAAACCGCGTCGTGGGTGGCGTGATGCATCCCGGTGTTCCATCTCTTCCGGCCGTTGATGATCCAGTCGCCGCCGTCACGACGAGCGGTGGTCTCCATGTGGGTGGCATCGCTGCCGTGATCCGGTTCGGTGAGGCCGAACGCCACTCGGCGCTCACCGGTGATCATCGCCTCGCAGAACTCGGCCTGCTGCTGCGGAGTTCCCTTGGCCAGCACCATCAGAACCACCGGAAAGTTGCCGACGATCGATGACTCGTTCTGCAGGTCGTTGTGCAGGCCCAGGCCCCTGGTGGCAAGGTGCTCACGGATCACCGCCATTGCCAGGTTCGAGCCGTCGGAGCCGCCGATCTCGGCCGGCAGACCGAACCGGAGGTGGCCCGCCGCATCGGCTCGCCGACGCATGTCCGCCAGCAGTTCCTCCCACTCCCGGCGGGGCAACCCGTCGTTGTCCCAGTCGGTTCGAGCGTGTTCCCTTCGGTGGTCGAAGTATTGAATGTTCTCCGCCTCCAGTGGAGCGATCTCGGCGTCGATGAACGCATCGAGCTCGGCCAGATAGTCGGTGATCTCGGCGGGCAGATCGAAATCCACGGTCGGCTCCTCAGGGTCGGGGTTCGGGCTCGTCGGGGTCGTCAGGTTCTTCACGTGTCGGCACTCAACCGACGCGAGCGGCCAGCAGGCCCAACAGATCGTATTCCAGCTCGACGACCCGACGCCCGCTGGCGGCGTGGACCAGCGAATTCGATCGGCCCTCGACGAACGCCACGGCCTGGGCGGCCAGCCCGATGCCCCACCAGGCGGTGCGGGCCATCGTCCACCACTCGAAGGCGTCCTGACGCCACCGACCCCCAGAATCGGCGTAGGCACGGCGCAGGTCGTCGAGCCGTCCGAATCCTCCGACCTCCCTCGAGTCCGACCCGAACCGCCAGGTCCGCAGACAGATCCAGGCCAGATCCTCCATGGGGTCGCCGATGTGCACGAGCTCCCAATCGAGCGCCGCCGCGAGATCTGCGGCATCGACGATCAGATTGCCGTTGCGGAAATCTCCGTGAATCAGGCTCCGTTTCGGTGGGTCCGACGGCAGATCATGGGCGAGACGGTTGATGGCGAATCGGAACGTCGGGTGGGGGTCCGGAAGGTCGTCGAGTCGCTCGGTGAGATGGTCGAGGTACCGGGCCACGGTGAACACCGGCAAGGGCTCGTGGGCCAACGAAACAGCGGCCGGATCGATCGCATGAAGTCTGGCCAACGCCCGACCGCAGGACCGGGTCAGTTTGCGGCCGCCGTCCTCGACGGCGCCAACGGATCGGAGCACTCGACGGGGTATCGTCTCGCCCGCCACTTCCCGGGTGACCAGAACCTCGATCGGCGGCGGCGTCGCGGCGGGCAGTCGGCCGGCGGCCAGCACTTCGACCGCCGGCACACCGTTGGCCCGGGCGGCGGACACCACCGCCGCCTCGTCGAGCACCGAGCGGGTTGTGCCCTCCCGTGCGTCGTCGCGTTCAACGAGCTGGGCGATGGCGGCGTAGGGACCGCCGTCGAGACCGGCCGGCGTAATGATCAGGCGGATCGTCCGCCGGTTCGCTCCGGCCGTCAGCTCGCGGTCGACGGTCAGGGACAGGGGCCCGTGACCGGCCGACGTCATGAGCTGCTCCAGTCCGGCCAGCAGATGCTCGTCGGTCACGACCGGTGTCCGCCGCCGAGGTCGTCGCCGTAGGATGGCCGGGCGATGGCGAGGCGCCGACCGGCCGCGGCGGACAGGACGCGATGGACCGAACCCGGGTCCAGGTCGCCGGCACCGGTGCGCAACTCGTCGTCCAGCGCCCTGCTGAGTTCTTCCAGCGATCCGCCGTCCCGACCGAGCAGGCCCCGAAGATCGGCGACCGTCGCCGCCTCCGCCTGCGGCCACAACTCCGCCTCCCGAGCCACGATCCGGCACAGGTTCGCGGCGATTCTGGCCGTGTAGCGGGCGGCGGCGGCCTCCGGATCCGCCACCTGAACCGGTGCCGACGCCGATGCCGACGCCGACAAGACCGGCACGACCTCGTCGGTCAGCGCTTCGGCCACGGCGAGCAGCAGGCGGTGGGCATCGGGCCGGTCGATCACGACAAACGGGCTTCGGCGGCTACGGCCAGTCGGTGGGCATGAAGTCGGGCGGAAGGAACAGATCTTCGGGGGTGAGCTCGGTGATCGACGAGCGACCCATGCCCATCATGGTCGACTCGATTCCCATGCGCAGTACGTCGAGCACGTTCTCGACGCCGGCCTGACCATTGACGGCCAGACCCCACAGGTAGGCCCGTCCGATCATCACGGCGCGGGCACCGAGCGCCAGCGCTTTGACGACGTCGCTTCCCCGGCGAATGCCGCCGTCCATCACCACCTCGATCTGGTCGCCGACGGCATCGGCGATGAGCGGCAACACTCGAATTGGAGCAGGTGAGCCGTCGAGGTTGTTTCCACCGTGGTTGGAGACCGAAATCGCGGTGGCCCCGGCATCGACCGCCCGGCGCGCCTCGTCGACCCGCATGACCCCCTTCACCATCACCGGCCCGTGCCACTGTTCGCACAACCAGGCGACGTCGTCCCACGACGGTGCCGGTGTGCCCATCCAGGTGCCGTAGGCTTCGAAGAACCCGGGCGACGGCGAGCCGGCGGTGGCGAAGTTCGGAACCTGGAGGCTCGGCGGTTTCAGACCGGCGCGGGCCCAGCGGAGCAGCCACTCGACCTTGGTGATGCTCTCGGGGAGGTGTTTGAGGACGGCCTTGGCGTCGACCTGCTGCGGGATGTCGGGGCTGCCCCAGTCGCGGGTGTGGGAGAACGACCAGTCGGCGGTGAGGATGAGGCCGACCGCCCCGGCCCGCT
>JAOUGG010000909.1 GCA_029857855.1 Acidimicrobiia bacterium
GAGGCGGAGTTGAGCAGCTAGACTCGGCCACTGCGCCGCGAATCAGCCCGACGAGGAGGCCGGTGTGCTTGAGCTTGTCGGACTGGGACGCACCGATAGAGGCCTGATCCGACCTCGGAACGAGGATACGTTCCTCCTCGACCCGGACCTCGGCATCTGTATGGTGTGCGACGGCCGTGGTTGGGGTCGACCAGTTGATCAGCTCAGAACCCTGTGGGTTCACCGCGTCGATGAGCGCGTCGGGATCGACAGCGGGCGGTCGGGACTCTCGGGGGTCGTAGGGGTCACGGCAACGACAGGCGAGGCGAACGTTAGACGTCGACCAGGTCCACCGGTCGCGGATCGTCCTTGATCTGCTCGATCCGGTAGTGCGAGTCAGGCTGGTCGAGGTAGGACGGGCGAAACGGTGGCGGTTCGAGCACCTTGCGGCGCTGCAACTCCTCGATCACCGAGGCGTGCTTGGTTGCGATCTTGCCGACGAAGAGGGTGTCGAGGCGCCCACCTTTGGCCAGGTAGTCCATCACCGCCTTGAGACCTCGCAGGTACACGGCATCCTTGGTCAGCCCACCGCCCCGAAACACCCGCATCGTGACCATGAACGCCGTCCGGGGCGACAGACCGAGATCTTCGTTGAGATGCCGGAAGGTCTCGACGAAGGATGCACCGTCGATCAGTGCGCTGACCGCCTCCACCCTTGCCGCAAGGGTGCGAAGTCGCCCGACGGTCAACCCACCGACGAGGTATTCCACGAAGACGGCCAGGCCCTCCTGTAGTTCGTCGTGTCCGGCGAGGCCGGTGGCCAGCAGTTTGAAGGGCTGGGCCCGTCCGTTCCAGTAGGTCAACACGTGGGTGCCGACCTCGTGTTGGATCAGCGGCTCGACCCGGTTGGCCGGGAAGGACATGTTGGCCCCGACGATGAGATTGCCGGATGACACCATCAACGAAGAAACGTCCTGGTGGACGATGATGCGACCATTCATCTGTGCCGTCGGATGGCGGAGCCGGTTGAACTCCTCCTCGGCTCTGGCGATGAACTCGCCGGCGCTGATTTTGCGCTGTGACCGTGCACCGTTGGCGACCGTCACATTCTGGAGGATGTCCGAGGCCGACGCCCGCAGGTCGCCGCTGATTGGCCCATAAAGGGCCATGCTGGTCGGGAGGAAGCGCTGGCGCTCGCGCTCGGCCAGCAGATTCAGCTTCAGGTCAAGCTCCCGGCGCTTCTCCTGGAAGATCTGGTCGAGGACGGGATCCTCGACCCGTTCGACCTTGATGTTCCACAGCTGCCGTTTGAGGAGGTCGGGGTCGACGGCCATGGGCCGGTAGTGGAATCGAGGAGCGCGCTCGAACCTCGACCGGCGAAAGGAGCGGAAGGCGCTTTCGACGTTCACCGGCGTCACCAACATCAGCAGGTCGAACGACTCGGCGACGGCGGTGAGTTGCTGATCGACCCGTTTGGCGGCCGCAACGAAGGTGCGGCGACCCAGCGCATGGAAGTGCATGGAGCGATCGTTGGTCTCGGCCTGGGCGAACTCGAACGCCGTCCGCTGGAGCGACCGTGCGGTGACCCCGGCCAGGGTCCGGGCCACCAGGGGAAGGACGTCGCCCGTCTCCGGTTCCAGGTAGATAGGGGCGACTTCGACGCCGAGGACCGTAACGTGGTTCGCCGTCCGGACCTTCGTGGACAGGAGCTGAGGGAATCCGGGGCGGGAGATTCCAGGGCCCGGCGATCGCTCGACAACAGCCCGCTGTTTCATGATGGTGATCCGCTCCAGAGACGACACGAGCCGGTTCACAGTCGCCGAGTTCTGGTCCTCTTTGGCGAACTTGATCTGAAATCCGGGCTTGGCCACGGCTGCGGCCGAGTTGTCCGCTTCGGGGGCGGTACCGGGCCACAGCTCGATGATGAGAAATGCGCCGAACGTTGCCGACAGTTCCTCGGTGATCGCCGCTAGTAGTCGACCGGTCCAGGCCCTCGATCGCTTCGAAGTCGGCGCCACCAGGAACGACGCTCCTCCGGCAAGGATCGGCGCGAACACCGACTCAGAGTCGCTGGGAGCCGGGCGGTAGACGAAAACGAAGGGGAGCTGGCGATCGATGTTGAGCAGCCCGTCAGTCGACAGTGTCGTTCGGATCGGTCGGTTCTGACGGAGCCGATCGACCAGGGAGTCGATGAGCTGTT